>JAAYZL010000513.1 GCA_012514855.1 Clostridiales bacterium | reverse complement strand
TGAGTTCATCCTCTCCGAGATCGCCGAGGTCGAAAAGGGGCGCGGCAGGAAGGTCAGGCGCGCGGAGTTCTACCGCGCGGACGCCGAAAGCGCGCGCGAGGTGTTCGAATGGGTGCCGGTCGGGTTTGAGCGCATCCGGAGGATCACCGGGTATCTCGTGGGAACCACCGACCGCTGGAACGACGCGAAGCGTTCTGAGGAACACGACCGCGTCAAACACGCCTAAAACCAAGACCCCCTCGAGGGGGTCTTGGTTTTAGGCTTCGAAGAAGTCCGGATACCTGTTTCTGAGCCGATTCTCCTGCAATATGATCTTTCTGAGATGCGCTTCCGTCCGCGCGATCGCGAGCGCCCCGTCGCCGGCGGAAAACGCGTCGATCATGGCCTCGTGCTCGCCGATGACCTCCTCGGCCTCCTCGCCGTCCCTGACCATCATCAGCCGCACGCGGCGGTAATGGCCGCTCATCTTCTCGATGATGCCCCAGCTGAGCACTTGGCCGGCGACCTCGAACACGGCCGCGTGAAAGGCGTCGTCGTGGCGGAGCATCCCGACCGCGTCGCCGTTTTTCACCGCGTCGCGCTGCGATTTGAGCACCGCGCGCATCGCTTCCAGCGTCGCGGGGCGGAGGTTTTTCAGAAACTCCGGAATCGCCGCGAGCTCGAGCGCCACGCGCAGAAACCGCTCCTGCCGGACGCGCGAAAAGTCGATCTTGCTGACCAGCGTCGACCGCTGCGGCAAAATGCTGACCAGCGACTCGCTCGACAGGCGGATAAACGCCTCGCGCACCGGCGTGCGGCTGACGTTCAGCTTTTCGGAGAGCTCGTAGACGCTCATCGCGGTGCCGGGGGGGAGCTCCATGTCGATGATCTGGCCGCGCAGCAGCGAAAACGTCCGCTGCTGCACGCTGTCCGAACTGCCCATGCCGCCGCCTCAGCGGTTGACGCGGGCGCTTCCGTCCTTCATCAGGCCCTCGACCTCGCCGAGCCGCGCCATCGACGTGTCGCCGGGCGTGGTCATCGCGAGCGCGCCGTGCGCCGCGCCGCAGTTGACGGCCTTCTCGGGGTCGCCGGTCGTCATCAGGCCGTAGATCAGCCCGGACGCGAAGCTGTCCCCGCCGCCGACGCGGTCGAAGATCTCGAGCGAGGGGTAGTCCTTCGCCTTGTAGACGGTCCCGTCGCACCAGCACAGGGCCGACCAGTCGTTGACGGTGGCGCTCTTCACCTCGCGCAGCGTCGTTCCGATGACCTTGAAGTTCGGGTACGCGCGCGCGGCCTCGTCCATCATCGCCCGGTAGCCGTCGAGGTCGAGCTTTTTCAGATCGGAGCCCTTGATCTCAAAGCCGAGGCAGGCGGTAAAGTCCTCCTCGTTGCCGATCATCACGTCGATGTAGGGTGCGATCGCGCGGTTGACCTCCTGCGCCTTCTGCTTGCCGCCGATGTCGCGCCACAGCGACGGGCGGTAGTTGAGGTCGTAGCTTATGACCGTGCCGTGCTTCTTCGCGATCCTGACCGCCTCGATGACGACCTCCGCCGTCGTCTCCGACAGCGCCGCGAAGATGCCGCCGGTGTGGAACCAGCGCGCGCCGAGCGTTCCAAAGACGTGCTCCCAGTCGACGTCGCCGGGCTTCAACTGCGAGGCGGCGGTGTTCGCGCGGTCGGAGATGCCCAGCGCCCCGCGCACGCCGAAGCCGCGCTCGGTGAAGTTCAGCCCGTTGCGCACCCTGCGGCCGATGCCGTCGAAGGGCATCCACTTGATGAGGCTCGCGTCGACGCCGCCCTGCAGGATGAAGTCCTCGATCAGGTAGCCTATGTCGTTGTCGGCGAGCGCGGTCACGACGGCGGTGTTCATCTGGAAGCACCGCCTGAGCCCGCGCGCGACGTTGTACTCGCCGCCGCCCTCCCAGGCGGTGAAGCTGCGCGCGGTGCGCACGCGGCCCTCGCCCGGGTCGAGCCGGAGCATGATCTCGCCGAGCGAAATCTGGTCGTATCTGCAGGAACCCCTTGGCTTGACGTTCAGCTCCATACGCCCTCCTCAGCCGCGGATCTCGCGGAACAATGCGGTCGCCGCCTGGGACTTCTCGGTGATCTCGTCGAACCGGCCGCCCGCGATCATCTCCTTCGAGACCATCCAGCTTCCGCCGACGGCGCGGATCTTCGGGTTCTTGAAGTACTCCGCCGCGTTGTCCTGCGAGATGCCGCCGGTCGGGATGAACGCGATCTGCGGGAACGGGCCGGACAGCGCCTTGATCGTCTTGAGCCCGCCGTAGTTCTCCGCCGGGAAGAACTTGAACACCTTGACGCCGAGCTTGAGGCCCATCATGATCTCGCTGGGCGTGACGACGCCGGGGACGATCGGGATGCCGAGCTTCGCCGCCTCCTGGATGACCTCGCCGTCCGAGCCGGGGGACACGGCGAACTGCGCGCCCGCCTCGACGGCGTCGCGGAGCTGCCCGACGTTGACGACGGTGCCCGCGCCGACGATCATCTCCGGCATTTCCCTGGCGACCTTCGCGATCGACGCCTTTGCGGCCGCGGTGCGGAACGTGATTTCCATGACGTTGATGCCGCCCAAGAGCAGCGCCCTGGCGGTGGGGACGGCGGTCTCGCTGTCGTCGAGCACGACGACCGGCACGATGCCGCAGGCGGCGACCTGTTCCATCGAGAGCATGAAGAAAACCTCCTCTTAACTAACATGTTAGTGGTTTGTGTTCATTATAGCGCGCCGCGCAGCGCCT
>JAAYZL010000512.1 GCA_012514855.1 Clostridiales bacterium | reverse complement strand
TCATCCCGTTCTGGTACATCAAGCTCACTGCCGGTCATTTCAAAAAGGACGTTGCGTCCGAGCTGGAAACGGCGCTCTACATCATCACGACTGCCTATCTGCGCAGCGAGGACTTCCTCACTGCCGTGGAGGAAAACGTCGGCTATCTGAACCAGCCGGTCTGCGGCGTGTTCCAGAGCTTTCTCGCGCGGGTGAAGCATGTAGATCCCGACATGGACGCCGCGCTTGCGGAACTGCGAGACTCCATCGATAACGAGGTGTTCCGCGAGTGGTGCGAGGCGGTCATGGCCTGTCAGTACGACAGAGGGCTTAAAACCACACTGACGCCCATCGTCTCCAAGCTGTCGGATATGCGGATCGTGAACGGCGAGCTTGAAAACCTCGTGTTCGGCCCCCGCAAGGAGCTCATCACGATGGCGGCGCTGGTCGTCCTCAACATTCCTCTGCTCCGCTTCATCAACGCGGACTGGTACGACGTGCTGATGCACTCCATCCCCGGTCAGATCGTCCTTGCCATCTGCGCCGGAGCGATCTTTATATCCTTCGCATTTGTCGTAAAATTGACCCAGCCCATCGAATATAGGAGGTGACGGCGACAATGACATTTTTACTGTTTCTCTTCGGATGCGCCGTCGCTGTCGGGCTCTTCTTCATCACGGCGGACATTCTCAAGCTACCCCGACTTTCCACGGAAAAGGCACTCCTGTCCGCGGGAAAAGCAGAATCCAAGCGCATGAAGTCTCTCGACGCGCTGTTCCTCGGCTGGGCTATAAAGCTCTCAAAACTCATCCATATGGACGAATACAAGCGATCTCGGATGCTTCGGACGCTGAACGCGGCGGGGCTGGACATGACTCCGGAGGTCTACACGGCCTATACCATCGTCAAGCCCTGCGCCATGCTCCTGCTGGCGATCCCATGCCTTATCATCTTTCCGCTGTTGGCGCTGGTGGTCGTCGTCCTCGCCATCCTCGTGTACTTCAAAGAGTCCCGCAAAGCGGACGAAAAGGTCGCCGAGCGCCGTGACAAGATCGAGGCGGAGCTGCCGCGCTTTGTGGCGACTATCGAGCAGGAGCTGGCGTCCAGCCGCGACGTGCTGACGATCCTCGAAAACTACAAGCGGCACGCCGGGCCGGAATTTGCGGCGGAATTGGACATCCTTGCCGCAGATATGCGCTCGTCCTCCTACGAGGCGGCGCTGGTGCGGTTCGAGGGTAGAATCGCATCGCCAATGCTCTCGGATATAACGCGAGGGCTCATTGGCGTTTTGCGCGGAGACGACGGCAGACTGTATTTCCAGATGCTCAGTCACGACCTCAAGCAGCAGGAGCTTCAGCGGCTCAAGGCAAGGGCGGCCAAGATCCCGCCCAAGATCCGCGTGTTTTCATTTATTATGCTGGCGTGCTTCATGCTGACCTATGTGGTCGTCCTTGCCATGGTCATACTCGACTCCATGGCGCTGTTGTTCTGACGGGAGGTGATGTACATGACAGAACAGGAACTTCGTACAGCTCTGGACGAAAAGGTTGAAAAGTGTTGGAACGCCTATAAGGAAAGCGTATGCGACCGCTCGGCCGACTGGATGTTCGGGAATGCCGAAGAAATTGCTGCCAGAAGGCTGTGCTACAATCAGCTCATCGGTGGATCACTGGAAGGACGCAATCTGGAGCATATCGAATATCTACTTCAATTTGAAGATCCGTTGGAGGTCGTGAGCGACTTTTGGCTGGATGCACAGGCGGTAGACTACACCGATGAGTTTGACAGCACATTATGGACTGTATACGGTGAGAGCGCCGCTGAACAGGGATATGCTCTCGACCCGAACTACTCCCCGCCCGAAAGGGGGCAGACGATGTGTTGAAGAAGCTGAAAGCCGGTAAAACCGGCGAGGGATACATTGATGTGGTCGTGCTGATCCTCAGTGCCATGCTGGTCATCGGCCTGGCACTGAAGGTGATGCCAGTCTACATTGCGAAGCACAATCTCGACACCTATGCCGCGGAACTGGTTCGGGAGGCGGAGATCACAGGACAGGTCGGCAGCGCCACCAGCACCCGTGCCGCCATTCTCTCGGAGCGCCTCGGAATCTCGCCAACGGTATCGTGGTCAAGAACCGGACGAATCCAGCTCAACGAAGAAGTGACCGTCACCTGTCGAATCACCATGGAAATAGGCTTCGGCGGGCTCGGCTCGTTCCCCGTGGAGCTGGTGGCACAGGGCATCGGCAAAAGCGAGGTGTATTGGAAATGAGCAAGATCACGCCATACCCGCTTCGTATCGTGAAGTGCGCCAAAGCTTCCCGTGGAAAACCCTTCAGAAAGCCCTGCACACCCGAAAAGCCAAAGCACCCGCTCCTAAAGGGAAAACGCGGCGACGGGTTCCCGTTGACCATCGTCGTGACGCTCTGTCTACTGCTTATCATCTGCGGCATTTCCGAGTATTTCCGCCTGACCATCATTGCCCAAGGAGTTCGTGACGCCGTCCAGCAGACGGTCATCAGCACTATCAACGACAACTTCGATGACGTCTACCATGCCGTCCGCGAGGGGTATGCGGCGGGATACTCGCCAACCGACGATGAGTCATGGGTGGAAAGCATCGATACCGGTAACATCTACGCCCAGCTTGCCGTGACGCTCGGCCTGACCTCCACGGGCGACGGGTATGTAAGCTACGCCGGTGACAAGCTGGAATACACCATATCCGACCTCAATGTCACGCTTTCCAACGACGGGCTTGCCAGCGGCGAGAGCGAGGGCTATCTGGCGGACGCAACGCTCGTTCTGGAGGTTCCTTCGAGCTTCGCGGGAAGGCTGCTCCCGCCGCTTCGGATGCTTCTCAAGGTGCAGGCAAAGTATATCCCGAAGTTCTGATAAACCTTGATAATTCAGTAGACTTCCACGCTCTTCTGTGGTAGGGTGCGAATTGAGGGATATCCACAGAAACAAGAAAAAGGAGGCAAAACTCTATGAAAGATAAAGCGAAACGAACATGGCTCATCGTGCTGGGCGCTCTTGTCTGCGTCGCGCTGGTGGTGGCAATCGCCGGACGATTCAGCGCCCCGCCTGCGGCGACCGACCCGGCGTTGGACAGCGGTACTCCCGCAACCTCCGAGCCGGTAGTGGGCATCGATACGCCGGATAATAACGGCAAGCCCGAGGTAGTCGTGCAGATTGATACAGGCGACAAGGGAAACGACGCCGACCCCGCGGCCGGAGCCGACAGCGACGGCACAGAGCAGAGCATTCAGGCGGAGCCCACCAAGCCGGAACCGCCCGAGAACCCCACGCCCGTCGAGGACAACCATGATGGCGAGGACGTGCCGGAGAACGAGCGCAATACCAAAACGCCGCCCACCTATAAGCCGGAGCAGACTACAGTCACTACACCCAGCGAACCGCAAGGCGGAGAGGGGTATCTTCCCGGATTCGGATACATCGAGAGCAGCGGCGAGGGCACGGTAACTCATGATGACACGATATATGAAAACGGAAACAAGGTCGGCGTCATGGATTAGAGCAGACACAAAAACACTTGGGAGCGCAGTCGAAAGACTGCGCTCCTTCTGCATTTGAAGGAGGTGTTTCATTGAAAAGAATACTCACCGCAGTGTTGTGCCTTGCTATTCTGCTGAGTCTTGCTGTACCGGCGTTTGCAGCCGGCGACCCGAACATTGACACAGGCGGCGGCGGACTTGGCAACGGCTCCGAGGGCAACATCTGGTACGGTGATTCCGGCGTTCGCGTAACCATCGTTGATGCGGAAAGCCGGTCACCGGTCTCATCTTCCGTAGATCTCATCAAGCCTCCCGAATATGTCCTCGCATGGAACAAGACGAATATCTATCACTTCGGAAAAGTATGTAAGCTGGAGTACAATTCGGGAGCTTCTTTGTCTCCTGTTAGGGGCAATTACGACTACATCGTTCCTTCGCAGACGCTGCCGAAGATCATTGCAACCAACAGCGGAACCGGCAGCATCACAGCGATCAAGAGCTATTTTTGTGACGAGCAGGTGCTGCGCGGCATCTGCGGATATGTCGGGTTCGACTACGACGAGCTCATCAGCGGCGATTATAAACTAATCATCGAGCCACTTGCGGCATTCCTATACAGCGGGGCACCACTCGTAATGACCGCCACCGAAGCCGCGCTCTATGACCAACAGGTCAACGGCGGGCTGAATGCATGGATGGGCAAGCTAACCCACAAAAATCTGCCGCTGGCGCTGTTCCTCGAAACCTCAGACCTCGGCTATCCCGCATGGTCTGGCAGCACCTCGCAGAAGGCCAGCAACGCGGACATCCTCTCCTCGCTGGGTATCGGCATCGTTCGATTCACCGATGAGATAGATCCGTATGTGCCCTCGGAGTATGATTATGAGTACCGCGTGGATACCGACGTCATCACCTCCGTGGATGTTGGCGGCGGTCAGTCCGACCCGGACAATCCTGTTAGCGTCCAGTTTACCATTGAGGGTACGACCTACACGGTGAGCGAGGTCTACTACCCAGAGGGCGACAGCCAGCTTGCGTGGGTAAAATGGCACACGCCGGACGAGCCTTGCGCAATTACCATTGGCGTGAGAACGATCGGCGGAGGCTGGGCTCAAAGCTCGGTCGTCTGCAACATTATCGACCTCGATGGCAACGACCCACCCAACCCCATTGCCACAGACCGAAATGATGCCTACACTGCGAGTCCCGTGCCGAGAAATACCGAAGTCACTTCGGCAAGCTGGGGCATCTGGTCACCGCGATGGCATGAGTTCTGGGAGTGGGTTCCCGATTGGGAGCAGTGCTGGCACAGCAGTTGGGTAGACACTTCCTACACGGATGCTGATGGTAATGAGGTCAGCGATGGTTATTGGGATGACTGGTATCATTGGGTAGACAACGGCTGGTGGGAGGATCACGGATGGTGGGAGTTCGATTACAACAGCTATTCTGCAAGTCTGACTGCGACCATGGATATCGTCCCGGATGACAAAGCTCCCACAGCGACCGGCAGCACGACCAAAAGTGGGTATGGCATTCAGCAGAGTGTGACCGCCAGAGTCCGTACCGATCAGGCGGCGGCGACAACTGCCGCGCAGAATGCCGTGACCTACTTCCCAGAGTTCGGATATGCCACCTATTGGCGCTTGCTTGACCGGACAATCACAGGCAGAAGCTCAGATTTTGAGTTCAAGGAGAATCGCTATTCGACCTACAATCGCCGCACGCATTTTACGCCCATCTGGTTCCCTGACGGAGCTTATACCCCGTGCACATGACTCCTCGACTGCTGGACGCCGGCTGGAATGTTGTCGATGAACCTGACTGACAGCGTCACCATCAGGGGCAACCTGTGGGAGGAATGGCACATCGCCCCCGCAAAACCGTAAATACATCAACAAGGCCGCCGAGAAATCTACATCTCGGCGGCCATTTTTCATTTTGAAAGGACGGTTATCATGAAAAGCAAAAAGAAGCTCATCGTCGCCCTGTGCCTCGTTGTTCTCATTGTGACGTGCATGGCGACTCCCGCTCTTGCTGCAGGAGACGTTGCTGGAGCAATCGAGGGCACTTGGGACGACGCCTCCGACCAGATTAAGCAGGTGGTCAACAACGTGGTCTTTCCCGCCATTGACCTCATCCTCGCCGTATTCTTCTTCGCAAAGTTGGGCATGGCGTATTTTGACTACAGGAAGCATGGTCAGTTTGAGTGGAGCGGCCCTGCCATTCTGTTCGCCTGCCTTGTGTTTACCCTGACCGCGCCCCTCTATGTCTGGGATATCCTCGGAATGTGAGGCGGCGGAGAATGAGTCATATAACGCTGACTACAAAAAATGGGGAGTCGCTGGATCTGTCCCTGCCACTCCGAACGGAAGAATTCCTCCACAGGCCCGTGCCGTCCTACTTGGCATACGGCACGGCGTCCGTTGCCTTTGATACGCCAGACGAGGCGCTGAACAAGGCGCTCACGGACTGTATGCCGGACAAGCTGGAGGGCGGCATTCAAGAGCTGAGTCTATTGGCATACATCCTCGGCAAGACGGACGAGGGTGGCCTCGCCCGCATCGTTGATACTCTACCGGATAGCCCGACCAGCGTGCAGGAGGTCATCCAAGGCGTCTACTCGTCCCATGACGTGAACACCTTTGCGGAGCAGCACAGGAGAACGCTGAGACGAGAAATAGACAGCCAGCGCATGACCGGAGGACAGCTCTT
>JAAYZL010000511.1 GCA_012514855.1 Clostridiales bacterium | reverse complement strand
TCGACGTCGGTGTACAGCCGGTCGCCGACCATCGCGAGCGAGCCGACCGAGAGCCCGGTGCGCCTGAGCGCCGCCTCGACGAGGCCCGCGTTCGGCTTTCCGACGACGAGGTCGGGCCGACGGCCCGTGCTCGCCTCGATGAACGCCAAAATCGCGCCGATGTCCGGGGCGAAGCCGGTCTCGGTCGGGCAGTTGAAGTCCGGGTGCGTCGCGACGAACGGGAGCCCCGCGCGCACGAGGTCGCAGACGGCGGCCATCTTTTTGTAGTCGAGCGTCGTGTCGTAGCCGACGACGGCGATTTCCGGGTTGTCCGCGCAGACCGGCACGCCGCCCTCGCGCATCTCCTCGACGAGCGAAACGTTCCCCAGCACGAACGCGCGCTTTCCCGGGTACAGTTCGCTGACCTTCGCCGCGGTCGCCTCGCCCGAGGTCAGCACCTTTTCGCGCGGCACATCAAGCCCCATCCGCCGGAGCCGCTCGACGTAGAACCGCGCGTTGTGCGACGAGTTGTTCGTCAGAAACAGGAAGTCGCGCCCGGTCTTTCGCACGCGGTCGATGAATTCGAGCGAACCCTCGATGATCCGGTCGCCGAGGTAGAACGTGCCGTCCATGTCGAGCAGAAAGCATTTGACATCTTTGAGGTTCACTTTTCGTCCTCCTCAAACTCGATGAAGCCGTCGCCCATGCGCTTAACCGCCGCGAGCGCGACCGTCGGATAGCCCGCCGCGCGGAGCTTTTGAAGCCCCGGCTGGAACGCCTTCGCGATGACCGCGCCGACGGCCTGAACCCTCGCGCCCGCGTCCTCGATCAGCCGGATCGCGCCGAACGCCGCCTCGCCGTTCGCGAGAAAGTCGTCGATCAGGAGCACCCTGTCCGCCCCCGTCAGGAAATCGGACTTCAGCGTCAGGAGATACGCCTCGTTCTTCGTGAAGGAAAAAACTTCCGTCTGTATGATCCCCTCGCGCAATATGCTCGATACGGACTTCTTCATGATGACCATCGGGACATTCAGCGCCTCCGCCGCCATGACCGCCGGCGCGATGCCCGACGCCTCGATCGTCACGACCTTCGTGATGCCCATGTCCCGGAACCGCTCCGCGAACGCCTCCCCGACGCTGCGCATCAGCCGCGGGTCGACCTGGTGGTTCAAAAACGAATCCACCAAGAGCACCCGCTCGGACAGCGCGCGCCCGTCCCGGAGGATTCTCTCTTTCAAAAGCTCCATTGGAAATCCCGGCCTTTCGTACATGGTGAACGGATTCATTGTATCGCACCCCGCCAATTTTGGCAAATGAAGAATTCATTTTCGTGCGCCCTGCGCCCTTGACAGAGGCAATCCGGGCCGGGTATAATGTAAATACATGGAAAAATTCGTGGAAGGAATGGTGTTCTGATGCGGAAAATCTCACTGCTTTCCCTGGTGCTCGCACTCGCGCTGGTCCTGGGCATGGCGCTCCCCGCGCTGGCGTCGGATCTGTCCGGCTACGCGGGCAAGCTGGTGATCCTGCACACGAACGACGTGCACGGACGGGCCGTGTTCAACCCCGCGAGCGGCGTATTCGGCTACGCGGCGGTCGCGGAGCTCAAGCGGGAGCTCGAGGAGGCGGGCGCGGCGGTGCTGCTGCTCGACGCGGGCGACGCCTCGCAGGGCACGCCGATCGTGAACCTGAGCCAGGGCGCGGCGGCGATGGAGTTCATGAACGCCGTCGGCTACGACGCGATGGCCCCCGGCAACCATGAGTTCGACTGGGGCTACGACAACGTGCTGAAATTGAAGGAGCTCGCCGAGTTCCCGATGATCGCGGCGAACATCATCGACCGCGCGTCCGGCGAGACGGCGTTCGAGCCGCACATCATCTTCGAGGCGAAGAACGGCGCAAAGGTCGGCGTGTTCGGCCTCGGGACGCCGGAAACGCTGACGAAGACCCACCCGGACAAGGTGCGCGGCGCGAACTTCCTGATGGGGGACGAGCTCTACGCCTGCGCGCAGGCGGAGATCGACGAACTGACCGCCGAGGGCTGCGACCTGATCGTCTGCCTCGGGCACCTGGGCGTCGCGGACGAGAGCGCGCCGAACCGCTCCTACGACGTGATCGGGAAGACGACCGGCATCGACCTGTTCATCGACGGCCACAGCCACACCGTGATCGACGGCGGCGAGAAGGTCGGCGATACTTTGCTCGTCAGCACCGGCGAATACTTCGGCTCGATCGGCATGGTGACGTTCGACGGAGAGGCGCTGGCGGCGCTCCTGGTCTCCGCCGCGGTCGACAGGGACGCGTTCGCGCTCGGGCTGATCGAGTACGACCTCGACGACGAGATCGAGGCGCTCGTCAACGGCGTCGACAAGGCCGTCTACGAGCAGCTCTCCGTGCCGTTTGCGAAGACCGAGGTGCTCCTGAACGGCGAGCGCGCGCCGGGCGTGCGCACCGAGGAGACGAACCTCGGCGACTTCGCGGCGGACGCGATCCTCTGGGCGGCGAAGGTTGCCGTCGGGGACGACGTCGCCGCGGCGGTCACGAACGGCGGCGGCATCCGCACGAGCATAGCCGTCGGCGACATCTCGATGCTCGACATGAAGACCGTGTTCCCGTTCGGGAATCAGGTCACGGTATTGACGGTCACCGGCGCGGAGCTGCTCGAGGCGCTCGAGGCCGCGACGCACACGACGCCGGACGCGATCGGCGCGTTCCCGCAGGTCGCGGGCATCGAGTTCGCGATCGACACGGCGGTTCCGTACGAGCCGGGCGAGATATACCCGAATTCCACGTACTACGCCCCGGCGAAGCCCGGCGCGCGCGTGACGATCGCAACCGTCGGCGGCCAGCCGTTCGACCCGGCGGCGCTCTACAGGATCGCGACGAACGACTTCACCGCCGCGGGCGGCGACACCTACTACGCGTTCCGCTACGCGAACGCCACGACCGGCTACGACACCGGCGTCGCGCTCGAGGACGCGCTCGTCAACTATGTGCAGGCGGAGCTCGGCGGCGTCGTGACCGCGGAGAAGTACGGGGCGCCGCAGGGCAGGATCACGATCAAATAGGCCGGGAAACCCGCGGGACGCCTCCCGATGGGGGGCGTCCCGTTATTTGGAGGAACTATGCGCTATCGGAAGGAGATCGAGCTCGCGGACGGAACCCCGTGCGTGCTGCGAAGCCCCGTGCCGGACGACGCGGAGGCGATGATCGCCCACCTGACCGCCGTCTCCGGCGAGACGGACTTCATGCTGCGCTACCCGGACGAGGTCAAAATCACGGTGGAGGACGAGCGCGCGTACATTGAAAAGCTCGACTCCGAGGCGCGCTCGGGCATGATCGTCGCGGAGATCGGCGGGGAGATCGCGGCCATCGGGAGGCTGAGCGCCGTCTCGGAGCTGTCGCGCTTCCGCCACCGCGCCGAGTTCGGCGTGTCCGTGCGAAGGGCAAACTGGGGCGTCGGCGTCGGCTCGGCGATTCTCCGTGCGGCCGTCGACCTCGCGCGGGAATTCGGGTACGAGCAGCTCGAATTGAGCGTCACGTCCGAAAACGCGCGCGGCATCGCCCTCTATGAAAGGTTCAGCTTCGAACAATGCGGATCGGTCGGGCGCGCGTTCCGCTTCCGCGACGGAAGATACGCGGCGGAGATACTGATGGTATTGCGGCTGTAGATCACATTTCCAGAAACTCCGCGAGCTCCCCGACGCTGTCGAACGCGTGCCGGGCGAGGGGCCGTATACGGTCGCCGACGGCGGCGGCGGTGTGCGACCAGCCCGCGTACGCGAAGTCGACCCCACAGGCATTCGCCATGTCGAGGCCGGGCTTCAGATCGTCGACGACGAGCAGCTCCTCCGGCTCGAGCCCGAATTCGCGCATGGTCTCCCCAAGCGGGTAGGGGTGGGGCTTGCGCTTGATCGCGGGCAGCTCCCAGCCGAACACCAGGTCCGGCTCGAACGCGAACAGCTCCCGGTAGTGGCGCAATATCACGTCGCGCTCGGAGTGCGACACGACCGACACTTTCCCGCCCCGCGCCCGGAATTCGGCAAAGAGCTCGGCGAATCCGTCGTAGGCGTCGGGCGTCCGGGTGTAGGTAAAGCTGCGCCAGATCTCCTGCTCGATCCGCATCTCCGCCTCGGTAAGCTGCAAAACCTCGGTCAAAAGCGGCAGGATTCCCGGATCGAAGCTGAAGCGGATGAACTCGTCGAAGCGCATGTCCGCGCGCTCCGGGCGCAGGATTTTCAGCGCCTCGACGAACGACGGGTAGTGGATCGCGGGCGAGCTCTTGACGACGGTGTCGTCGTGGTCGAGCACGAGGCAGCGGCGGCGCATCAGCGCACGCCCGCTTCGTACAGAAGCCCGGCGGCCTCGTAGGCGCTCTTCGCGGTCTCAAGCAGCGCGACGCCCTCCTCCTCGGCCTTTTGGATCACGGCGGCGTCGAATTTGACGCCCTCGGCGGCGACGACGCAGCTCATGTCCGACAGCACCGCCACCGCCACGGCGTTCATGTGCGCCTGCACGGTGATCCACGCCATGCCCTCTTTGCCGCGCGCCATGACCCAGCTCAAAAGGTCGCACGCGTAGCCGCACAGGACTTCGCGGCCGGTGTTCACGGTCTTCGTCTCAATCTTCGCGCCGATCAGGTCGGCAAGCTCTCGAATCGTCATTTCGGTTTCCTCCGATCCCTATTCCCTCGTCGCCTCGGACATGTCGACCATCTGCGAGGCCATGATCCGCAGGCGCTCCTTCAACAGGTGTATGCAGTTCAGTTCCGTCGCGTAGCCCTGCACGATGTCCTCGGCCAGCGCCTGGCAGGTCGGCGAGCCGCAGCTTCCGCAGTCGAACCCGGGCAAATCCTTGCGCAGCTTCTCGATGCGGGAGAGCTTGTCCATCGCGGTCTTGAAGTCCCCGTCGAGCCTGATCGTCTCGAGCGGCTTCAGCGGCCGGTCGAAATACAGCGCGTCGCGAAGCGCGTCGAGCTCCCCGTCCGGGATCTTCCTCTCGGGCCGGGTCTTCGGCAGCATCTGCGCGAGCAGGCGTATGCGGTTTCTGGCGATGAACATGTTCTCAAACGTCAGCGGCCCGCCGACGCAGCCGCCCAGGCACGCGAGCCCCTCGAAGTACTTGACCTCGGGCAGGCGGCCGTTCTCGATCTCCTCGAGCACGCGGATCACGTTGTCGATGCCGTCGACCGCGAGCGCCTCGTTGACGCCGACCGAGATCGCCTCGCCGCCGATGCGCGCCCAGT
>JAAYZL010000078.1 GCA_012514855.1 Clostridiales bacterium | reverse complement strand
CTGCCGTCGTTTCCGGTGTACCTGGGGCTGTACGCCTTGGTCGGCGCGGCGTTCGCCTACATCGACGCGATCGCGTCCTCGATGATCGCGGACCTGTACCCCGGCGAGAAGGCGTCCCGGATGATGTGCCTGATGCACGCAACCCACGGGCTGGCCGGCATCGTCTCGCCGCTCCTCCTGCGCGCGGCGCTCGGCGCGAATTCGAACATGCCGCGCGCATATCTGGCGATTTTCGCGATCGGCGTCCTGTCGCTCGCGATCATCGCGCCGATCAATCTGAAGGTTCGGCTGCCCGGCGCGTCCGAGCGGCCGGAGCCGATGACTCTGAAGCAACTGCGCGGCTTCTTCCGCTCGCGGACGCTCGTAGCGCTCCTGTTCTCGATCCTCTTCTACGGCTTCCACCTCGTCGGCATGATCGTCTGGATCAGCCGCTACGTCGAGGTGGGGCTCGGAAGCACGCTCGGCGCGCTCGCGCTGGCGCTCCTGTACGCGGGCATCACGGCCTCGCGGCTGATCGTGTCGGCGTTGAAGCTCTCCCCCGCCGCCTACATGCGCTGGTCGAGCCTGATCGCGGGCGCGGTGCTCGCCGCGGGGCTCGCGGCCGGGAACGCGTATGTGATGTGCGCGTGCGTGCTCGTCTCGGCGCTCGTCGGCGGGTCGCTGTTGCCGGTCGCGATCGGCGCGGCGTGCTCGGAGTTCTCGTCGAACACGCTGCTCGCCGCGACGCTGATGAATTTGTTCATGATCGTCGGAAACGTCGTCGCCTCGCCCCTGATCGGCTTTGTCGAGGCGCGCGCGGGCCTTGCCTGGGGCATGTCGCTGTGCGCGGCCGCGATCGCGCTGACGGGGGTGTCGGCATTTTTCATGGGAAGGTCGCGGAAACCGGTGCAGGCGTAAAAAACGGAGGGCATGCAGAACCGCCTGTCCAATCGAAACCGACTGAATTTGCCGGTTCAGTCGGTTTCGCGCATTCCCCAAGTCACTTGTTCGTCCATTTGATATCGTATATTGTCAAGTACCTCTCCGGAAGAATCGGCCTGAGCGAATCGTCTCTCCTAATCGGGCATAGAATATCCCAACTTTCGCACCTGATAACTTTTTGAGGTTCGGCTCCCGGATAATCTTCAAAAAGTCTTTCGCCCACGATTTCCCCGTATATAACATAGATATTCTGCGGGCTCGTATGATTGATTATTACATCCGAAAACTCCTTTTTCAGTTCGAAACCTTCAATGATAACATTTTGCACCTCACTGCGATCAAATAGTCCGTACCGATCGCCAACGAGTTCCCACATTGCGCCCGTGTAGTCCACTCGATCGCACAAGTAAACATCCGACTCCACATCGGAAAGCTCCGACAACGATACGCCGAACTTGACAGGCACCAGCATGCTCGCAAACAACAACAACAAGATCAGCGCCAGTATTGCCATATACATCTTCTTCATAGCTTCTTCCTTCACTTTGGCGTAAATGTTCCCCAGCTTACGCCATCACTTGCTGCAGGATAATTCCTTGAGCCAACGAGTAAATATCCGCGAAACAGACATCCCAGTCAAATCTTCGCCGGCGGCGACCCCCTGCGCATCAAAAACCGTCGTTTTTTGATGCACGAATGGAGGGCGGTTGCCCTCCATTTTTTCGGTTACAGCGCCCTGTTTCCGGAATTCGGCCCCGGCGTCGCCTGCGGCTTCAGGTACTTCGCGTCCTCGAGGTTCAGCCCGATCGGGTTCCATCTGTAGTAGTAATAGTTGCCGCCCCCCTCCTCGACGCCGAGCTGGCCGTAGCTGTTGTCGCCGATGGAGTAGACATTGCCGTCCCGGTCGGTCGCGAGGATGTGGTAATTGCCCATCGACAGGCCCTCGATGTCGACGTACTCGTAGCTCGAGCGCACCCGGTCGTAGTACTCGATGCTCTCCTCGCCGGGCGTCGAGTAGAAGTACCCGCCCCAGATGCGGAGCTTCCCGCCCATAATCCTCGCCGCGGTCGTTTCGCCGCCGGCGAATATCTCGACGCAGTCCCGGAGCCCCGCGACCTTGACGGGCGTCGGCTGGTTCGTCATGTCGCCGGTGCCGATCTGCCCGTAGGAGCCCGCGCCCCACGTCCAGACGTTTCCGTCGAGGTCGACCGCCGCCATGTGCGCGCTGCCGGCCGCGATGGATACGATGCCGGGGAGATTTACCCTCGCGGGCACGCCCGGCTCGAAGTTCTTGCCCACGCCGAGCTGTCCATACTCGTTCGAGCCCCACATCCAGACGCTTCCGTCCCCGGTGAGCGCCGCCATGAACCGCTTTCCGACCGCGACGTCGACGACGCCCTCGAGCGAAACCTGCGTCGGCGCGTCGACCTTTTCGATGTGTCCGAGGCCGAGCTCGCCTTGCTCGTTCGCGCCCCACGTCCAGAGCGTGCCGTCCGAGAGCAGCGCCGCGGAGATGTCCCGGCCGGCGCCCGCGCGCTCGACGCCGCTCATGATGTACGTCGGCTCGCTCGCGTTCTCATAGGTGCCGTTGCCGAGCTGGTTGAAGTCGTAGCTGCAGCCCGCGCCGTACAGGTCGCCGCCCTCGGTGACGAACAGCGTGTGGTAGTCGCCCGCCGCCGCCTGCCTCACGGCCCCGATCCCCTCGAGCTTTTCCGGCGCCGGGAGCTTTTCCTCGTCGCCCGCGCCGAGCTGACCGTAGTCCGAGCGCCCCCACGCCCAGACGCCGCCCCGCGCGTCGACGGCGAACGACGTGTAGTAGCCGGCCGAGACCGGCGGAATCTTCGCCGCGAACGGCCCGACCGCGGCGGCCTTGTCGCGGTCCCTCGGGTCGTCCGACGGGCGCGCGGTCTCGCGGAGGTTCAGCTCCAGCTTGATCCAGCTCTTGTACGTGTCCTCGTAGGTGTCGCCGATCTGGTAGTAGTCGTTCGAGCCGAAGCCCCACGTCGCGCCGGTCGGCTCGAACGCGAGCGCGTGCCAGTACCCCAGCGACAGGTCGGCCGCCGCGGGCTTGTCGAGCTTCTTCGGCTCCGGGCCGAACAGGTCGCCCCACGCGTACCACGCGCCGTTCTCGAGCCTGACGGCGCACATGTCGCCGCCCGCCTCGATCTTCGCGATCGGGCTGTCCCACTTAAGCTCGCCCTTCCCGAGCTGCCCGTACTCCTTGTCGCCCCAGACGAGCAGCTCGCCGTCCGCGGTCAGCGCCATCGCGTGGTTGTTGCCCGCGGCGATCTGTACGATGTTCGACAGCCCCAGCCCGCGCGGACTCAGCGAGCCGCCGGAGAACTCCCCGAGCTGGCCGTAGGTGTTGTCGCCCCAGCCGTAGACCTTGCCGCCCTCGGTCAGCGCGAGCATGAACGCCTTGCCGCCCGCGATTGCGGCGACGTTGTTGAGGAGCACCCCATACGGCTTTGTATACGCGTCGGTGCTGCCCAGGCCCAGTTGTCCCTTGTCGTTCCTGCCCCAGGTCCAAACGAGGCCGTCCTCGAGGATCGCCGCGGAGTAGTCCTCGCCGGCGAGCACCTGCCTCGCGCCGCCCAGAATCCGGATCGGCACGACGCGGTTCGCGTCGGTGCCGTCGCCGAGCTGCCCGTAGTCGTAGTTGCAGCCCGCGCCCCAGACGCTTCCGTCGGCCGTCAGGAACAGCGAGTGGTAGTACCCCGCCGAAACCTGCACGACGTTTTCGAGCTCGACGACCTCCGGCTCGTACGCGCCGAGCGCGCTGCCGGTTCCGAGCCGCCCGTACTCGCCGCTGCCCCACGCCCAGAGCGTGCCGTCCTCGGCGAGCGCGAACGAGTGGCGGTAGCCCGCCTCGACGGCGATCAGGCGCTCCGCGGCCGGCTCGGGTCCGGTCGGCGTGACCGGGAACTCCGCCCTTTCGCCCTCGAAGGAAAGCGTCAGCAGAAGCGGCTCGCCGGAATCGACGACGGCGTTCGCGACCTCGAACGCGAGGCGCACGTCGGTCTCTTTGCCGGCGGCGAGCGGCGTCGGAATCCGCTCCGGCTCGAAGGCGTAGCGCTCGCGGAAGGTCAAGAGCGCCTCCGGCATGCCGATTTCGCCCTCGGAATCGTTCCGGATCGTCAGATCGACGAACAGCCGCTTCGCCGAGTCGCGGCCGGCGATCGCCTCGACCGTCAGGCCGTTGAGCCTCGCCGCGAGCGCGCCGAATTGCACGAAGCCGTCCAGCGACGCCGCGGGCGCGCCCTCGACCGCGAGATCGAGCGCATCGAGCACGTCGAGCGCGTAGCGGTCGCCGTTCGGCATCGCCGCCGAGAACGTAAACACGCCGAAGTCGCCGGAAAACGCGGCCTCGGGAACCGCATATGAAATCCTGACGGCCATCTCCTCGAGCGGCAGCACGTCGCCGCCCTTCGAAACGCCCGCGGGCTCGAACACCCAGTCGAGGTACGCGAGCCGAAACGCGATCTCGGAGAGCTTGAGCGGCCCGACGTCGAGGTTCTCGAGCTTCAGCGCGATCTCCAGCCCGTCCCCGGTGCGCTCGACCGCCGAGACCTCGAGCGCGTAGGACTGCTCGTCCGTCACCGCGTCCCCGACCGTCAGCCCCTCGGCGAGTGCGAAGCCGCTCAGGGCGATCAGCGCCGCGAGCGCGGCCGCCAGAAATTTCCGCATTGTTCATGCCCCCTTCCCTTGCTCTTCCATGATACCCCATTTCGGCGCGCATTGCAAGCCCGCACCGCGCGCATTTCCGGCCGCGCCGCCGGGAATGATACGCGCGAGGAGGGATGAACCCATGAATCCATTTTCGGAAAATCCCAGAAAGCTGAACGACATGCTGATGGACTGGGGCCAGATGTACGCCCAGCCCTACGACAAAAACGCGGTCGACCCGTACACCCGCACGCGCGTGATCCTGATGAACGGCACGGAGTTCGAGGCAACGTGGTTCTCGCACCAGTTCTCGCGCCACTGCCCGGACAACGAACTGCGCAGGCAGATCGCGCTGATTAGGCGCTCGGAGCAGCAGCAGCAAAAGCTCATCAGCATGCTGAAGCCCCCGGACGAGACGATCCTCGAGCACACGATCGGCTACGAGCAGCTCGCCGTCGACCTGACGGCCGGGCTCGCGCAGATGGTGCCGGACGAGTATGTGAAGAAGGCGCTCGACTTCGCGCTTCTCGAGGACTTCGACCACCTGTACCGCTACGCGAACCTGCTCGAGATGGAGGCGGGCGTGTACGCGGAGAACCTCGTCGGCCGCTACACCGAGATCATGCCCGGCCGCCCGACGATCTCCGAGCACCGCTACCCGTTCGACTCGATCAAGAGGCACATCGACAAGGACGCGAACCTCATGACGAAGCTCGCCGTCGGCACGATCACCGCCGCCGAGCAGCAGACGATGAACTTCTATATGAACACCTGCGGCATGTACCAGTCCGAGCTCGGGCGCAAGCTCTACCAGGAGATCGGCATGATCGAGGAGCAGCACGTGACGCACTACGGGAGCCTCATGGACGTCAACGAGACGTGGCTCGCGTGCCTCCTGATGCACCAATACACCGAGTGCTGGCTCTACTGGTCGTGCGCCGAGACCGAGACCGACCAGAACATCAGGAAGCTCTGGCAGAGGCTGTTCGAGCAGGAGATCTCGCATCTGCACGTCGCGGCACAGCTCTTGAAAAAGTTCGAGGGCCGGGACTGGCAGGCCGTCATCCCGAACGGCGAGTTTCCCGCGCCCTTGCAGCTCAAGTCGAACATCCCCTACGTGCGGAACGTGCTGCGCGCGACCGTCGAGGAGACCGCGGTGCGCGAGAGCTACGAGGACGTGTCCCAGATCAAGCCGGACTTCGACTACTTCACCTACCAGCAGATCGTCAACCGCGACGTGAACGCCGTGCCCAGCCACATGGTCATCGAGCAGTCGATCGCGAAAAACGGGCAGGACTACCGCTGGGAGACCGAGAAGAACCCCATCGCGGAGCTGCAGAACCGCAAGAAGGACAACGTGCGCGTCGGACGGGAGCCGGTGCCGCAGATGGCCGGAAAACGGTAGATATTCGACGGGCCGAGGCGCTTGCCCCGGCCCTTGTTTTATCCTTTCAACCCGCCCCTCGCGACGCCGCGGACGATCGACTTTCTGGCGAACAGGAACAGAGCGATCATCGGCAGCACCACGACCGTCGACGCGGCCATGAGCAGCTCCGGGTTGAACCCGGCCTCGGTCGTGAACACCTGCAGCCCCCACGGGAGCGTGCGGTTGTCGGTCGAGGAGATCACGTACATCGGCCACAGGAACGAGTTCCAGCTCGCGAGCGCGTTCAGAAGCACGATCGTGACCAGCGACGGCCGCGCCATCGGCACCATGATCCTCCAGAGGTAGCGCCAGTTGCCCGCGCCGTCGACGCGCGCGGAGTAATAGAGGCTGTCCGGCACCGACTGGAAGAAGTTGCGCAGGATGTACATGTAGAAGATCGAGCTCGTGAACGGCAAAATCAGCGCGGGCAGCTTGTCCCAGAGCCCGATGTCGACGATCGTCGAGTAGTTCGTGATGACCAGCATCTCAAACGGGATCATCATCATCGACAAGAGCAGCGAAAACAGCACGTCCCGCCCCGGGAACTTGAGCCTGGAGAACGCGAACGCGCCGAGGATCGTCGTAAACCCCGTGACCGCGACCGACGAAATCATGACGACGACCGAGTTCAGAAAATACCGCGCGAACGGCGCCTTCTGGAACGCGATCTTAAAGTTCGCGAGGCTCAGGGAAGACGGAAGCCACTGCGGGGGGAACCGGTTGATCTCCGTCGAGGTCTTGAACGCCGAGGAGAACATCCAGAAAAACGGGAACACCATAATAACCGCCCCGGCCGCGAGCGCAAAATAGGCGAAGAACCGCGCGACGCTTTTTCTGCTCACCGCCTGTTCACCCACTTCCTCTGGACGAACAGCTGCACCATCGTGAACGCGAGGATGAACAGGAACAGGACGATCGCCGCCGCGGCCGCGATGCCGTACTTGCGGCTCTCTACCATCGCGTAGCGGATGTAGTAGACGACGGTGTAGAGGTTATACAGCGGCCCCGGCAGCCCCTTGAACAGCGGGTAGAGCTCCGAAAACACCTTGAAGCTCGAGATCGTGTTGATGATCAAGACCAGAAAGATCGTCGGCAGCAGCAGCGGCACCGTGATGCGGAAGAAGATGCGCAGGCTCTTCGCGCCGTCGACCCGCGCGGCGACGTAGTGCTGATGGTCGATGTTCTGGAGGCCGCTCAGGAGCAGGATGATCGTGAACGGCAATATGTTCCACACGCCGAAGATCACGAGCGCCGGCATCGAATACTGCGCCTTCGAGAGCCAGCCGATCGGGTCTATGCCGAACCAGGAGAGCGCGTAGTTGATGATGCCGAATTTTTCGTTGTACATCAGCCGCCACGCGAGGCCGACCGCGGTGACGGAGGTGACCATCGGAAGGAAGTACGCGGTCTGGAACAGCGCCGAAAACCGGAGCTTCTGGTTCAGCAGGTACGCGACGACGATCGCGATGCAGGTCGAAATCGGGACGACGAGCAGCACGTAGTTCAGCGTGTTGCCGATCGCCTGCGTGAACTTCTTGTCGTTGAGCACGAGCTCGTAGTTGCCGACCCCCCACTGCGTAAAGGCGCGCGTCAGGTGGCTGTAGTTCTCCTTGAACGACATGAACACGACGTTCACGACCGGGTACAGCGTGAACGCCAAGATGCCCAGCGCGAACGGCAGGACGTACAGATACGGCTCGACGCGCGAAAACCGCCGGTGGCTCGTCAGGTCGCGCTCCCATTTCCGGCGCTTCATCGGAGCCTCGCCCCCGTTTCGGCGTCGAACAGGAACACGCCGCGCGGTTTTAAGGCGATCCGGACGCGGTCGCCGGCCTTCAGGCCGTTCTCGGCGTCGATGTAGGCGCGGAACTCGGCCGTTCCGAAGCGCAGGTACGCCATCTCCTCCTTGCCCATCTGATAGACGCTTCGCACCTCGCACGCGAGCGGCCCGTCGGAATCCAAAAACGCGCTCTCGGCGCGGATCGCGAGCGAGACGCGCGTCCCCTCCCCCGCGCCCGCGAACATCGGGAGCGACACCGAGGCCGACCCGTCCCCGAGCATAAACGACCCGCCGCGGACGACGCGAAGGAGATTGCAGATCGGCGGGTTGCCGAGAAAGTCCGCGACGAACTGGTTCTTCGGGTCGTGGTAGAGCGCCTGCGGCACGCCGCTCTGCTGGAGCGCGCCCGCCTTCATCAGCACGATCCGGTCGGAGATCGACATCGCCTCCTCCTGGTCGTGCGTGACGAAGATCGTCGT
>JAAYZL010000510.1 GCA_012514855.1 Clostridiales bacterium | reverse complement strand
CTGTTCGTCGGACAGTCCGCCGGAGCCTCTTCGGGAATCGGGGGCGGACACATCTTTCACATCGCCGTTCATCATCCGTCCCACCTCCTAATTGATGCGCACGCGCGGATCGACCGCCGCGTACATCAGATCAGCCACCATCAGGCTCACCTGCGTGAGCATCAAAATGAACACCGAGTAGAACATCGTGAAGGGGATGTCCCCCACCCTCATGGCGTCATAGGAGATGTAGCCGATGCCGGGAATCTGGAAAAGCGTCTCCGTGATCAGCGATCCCGAGAACATCGCGGGGATCAGATAGCTCATATAGGTGACGAGCGGTATCAGGGTATTGCGGAACGCGTGGCGGTTGATGACCTTCTTTTCCGAAAGCCCCTTGGCGCGCGCGGTGCGGATGTAGTCGGACGACAATACCTCCAGCATGTTCGTGCGCGTAAAGCGCATGAGTCCGCCGATGGAGAGCATGCCCAGCGTAATCACCGGCATCACCATGTGCCGCGCCATGTCCCAGAACTTGCCCCAAGGGGGCAGCTGTTCGTAGAAGCGCCCGACGATGCCGTAGAGATCGAGCCAGCCAAGGTTGATCGCGAAGATGTATTTCAAAATGGTCGCCAAAAAGAACGTTGGCAGCGATATGCCCAGCAGAGCAAACACCGTAATGGCGTAGTCCGTGCGGCTGTACTGCCTCCTGGCGGCCAGAATTCCCAACGGTATGGCGATCATGACCTCAATGAGGAAGGTGACGCTGTTGAGCGCCACGGAGTACCAGATCACGTTGCCGAACTTCTCGACGACGGGAATGCTGTACTTCCACGAATAGCCGAATTCGCCGCCGACGGCGGACTTGACCCAGCTCAGAAAGCCGGGGAGGATGGCCTTGTCGAGCCCATAGACCGCGTTGAGCTGCTCGAGAAGCTCCGCATAGCTCTTCGACCCCGGCAGGTTCGAGCGCTGGCGGGCAATGGCCTCCACATAGGTGGTGGGCAGGCTCCGGATGACCGCGTAGACAATCAGCGCGCCGAAAAAGACAATCAGCGCCGCGAGCGCGACCCTGCGAATCAGAAATTTGCGCATGAGGAATCCCTCTCCTTAGCATTTTGCGGGGAAGGCGGATTGCTCCGCCTTCCCCATAGGCAGGATTACCCGTTGCCGACCATCTTGAGGTTCTCGACCTCCTGCATCCAATCGTAGAAGGTGGTGATGTCCTGCACGGTAGAATCAAGGTCCACGCGCTCGGCGCTGAACAGGAAGCAGTTCTGGCGCTGGTAGATCGGGATTTCGACCGCCCAGTCGATGATCACGTCGAGCGCCTGCTTGTAGACGGCCTTGCGGAAGCTCTGGTCGTCGGACTTGCGCGCCTCGACGATCAGGCGGTCGAGCTCGGCGTCGCGGATATGGTAGTGGTTGGAGTCGCTGCCGCCCGCGCCGACGACGCCGCTGGAGTGGTAGACCTGGTACATGTCGGGATCAATCGTCGACTGCCACGCCGCGCACCACATCTCCTGCGAGCCCGCGTCGAGCGCATCCCACATCACGTTTCCGTTCGCCGGGTCGTTGATCTTCAACTCGATGCCGATGGTCTTCAGCGCCGCCGCCGCGTCGGTCAGAATGCTGAAGGACGGATGGTCGCCGATGCCGTCGCCGGGGATGATGATCTCGTAGGAGAGCTTCGCCCCGTCCGGCGCCGCGGTGAAGATGCCCTGGGCCTCGTCAAAGGTGTAGCCTGCGGCAAGCAGGAAGCCCTTCGCGGCCTCGATGGCGGCGACATATTTGTCGTCGGCGATCATATCGGAGGTGTAAATGGGGTTGCCCTCGACGTCGGTCGAGAACGCCACCTTGTAATCCTCGTCGGTCGGCCGCGGCGCCGCCCAGGAGGTGTTGGAGACCGGGTAGTTGATGACGGAGGCCGCGTCGCCGTAGAAGCTGTCGATGGAGACGTCGCGGTGGACCGCCAGAATCGTCGCAAACGCCCTGCGCAGATTCTTCGACGCGTCGGAATCCGCCACGCCGCCCACGTTCATGGTGTCGGCATTGATGCCGATATAGCCGTAGCCGAGGTTGTCGACCTTGGAAGTGTAGATCTTGTCGCCCTGAAGCTCGCCGTTGGAATTGATGCCGGCGACCTCCTCATAGCGCGCCTTCGTGCCGCTGAGCTCGCCCGCGTCCGCGGTGCCGGTCGAAACCGCGGAAATGACTTCGGCGCTGTCGGTTTCCTTGAACTGGATGTACTTGGTCTTGGGTTCGCCCTTGTAGTAATTCTCGTTGGCCTCGAAGTACACGGTGCGGTTCTCGTACTTGACGAATTTGTAGGCGCCGGAGCCCATGGGATGCGTCGTCTTCGCCTCGACGATGGAGACGTCGCCGCGCGGGAAGCCGAACATGTTGTTGTCGTAGTCGTAGAGCTCGACGTCGCCGTAGTAGTGCATCGGCGCGACGAGTATGCCGAACAGCGTGTAGACCGCGGGCGCTTCGTAGCCGTAGGTCTTGACTTCGACGGTCAGGTCGTCGATCTTCTTGATGCCGGCGATGTTGGCAACTTCCTCGCCCGCTTCGCCCGCGTTTTCGAGCAGGTATTCCATGGCGGCGCCCTCGGCGGCCGCGTCGAGCAGCGCGGCATCGCCGTAGGCGGCGGCGGCGGCCTTGTAGTCCGCGCCGTACTGCGCCGCGACGGCGGCGATGATCTCTTCCTCCGCCATGCCTGCGGTGTCGATTGCATCGATGGCGTAGAATTCCACGAACATGCCCACGCCGTCCTCGGCGGTGGTGTAGCCCGCGGCCTTATAGTCCTCAAACGCGTCCTTCGCCCACGCCATCTCATCGATGAACATCGGGAGAACCGCCTTCTCGGCAATCGCCGCCTTCAGCGCGTCGTCGGGATTGGCGAGCGCGCCTTCGACGTCCATGCCCTCGGCCAGCGAGTTGTTCGCCTTGTAGTTTTCATAGCCCACGATCTTGTAGGAGTTGAGCGTGGTCGATCCGACATACGAGTTGTCCAGATACACATAGAAGGAGAAGATGATGTCGTCCGCGTTCATCAGCTCGCCGTCGGAGAACTTGACGTCGTCGCGGAGCTTCGCCGTATAGGTGGTCACGTCCGCCGCCTCGTCGTAATCGACGGTGACATCGGCGATGCCCTTATAGGTGTAGTCGATTCCGTTGTAGGCATGGGTCTCGCCCCCGATGCCGTTGTAGATCAGACCGCCCAGTCGATCGTTGACGATGATCGGGCTGAGCACCATCTCGGTTACGTCCACATCGTAGCCGGTGTCGCCGAAGAAGGGGCTGAACTTCTCGGAGAATTCATCGTAGGCAACCACCAGCGGGATCGAGGTGTCGCCGGCGGCAGCTTCCGCCATAGACGGCGCGGCAATGCTCAAAAGCATGACCAGCACCAGCAGAAGGGATATCAGGGACTTGCGGTTCATACGGAAAGACCTCCTCGTCATATTATGGGAATTACCCTCCACCTACAGATTATAGGTGGACAAACGCAAGCTGTCAAGGAATCCGGCGAATTTCCGGAGGCGCTCCGGTTTGGGAGAGGGGGGCGTCGCCATTCACGGCCGCGGCGGGGTTGCGCGCGACGAGCCGGAGCAAGAAAAGCGCCACGAGCATGGACAGGAGCATCGCCCCCCCAAACGCGCATTCGCGCGCCGAAGCGCCGCCGTCGAGCATGAACGCGATTTCGCCCACCGCTGCCATTGCCGAGAGCATTGCACAGGCAATGGCAGCGGCGCGCAGACGACCGACGGCATGGCGCTCCTCGGGAAGCGAGAAGCGCACGGGCAGCTTTCCAAGCGACCACGCGCCCGCAAGCGCAAGCGCCGCGGGCAGGAGCAGCGCGGCATAGGGAAGCGCGATATAGAACATGCGCGTGCCGTCGTTGCCGACAAAGCCCGCGATCACAAACAGCGAAATCAACAGCGCGCTCAGCGAAATCTGCGCCTTCTTGAAGGCTTTCAGCGCCTTCCCCGACTTCGCGAATTGAAACTGCGGACCCGTGTACCGATACACCCGCTTTCCATCGGCATCGCGGCCGTCGGGCTCGTAGTATTTGACGTATTTGCGCCGCACGCATATTCCTCCCCGATCCGTTTTGATCAAGTATAGCGCGGAGCGGTTTCCGAAGCAAGCCATCTTTGAATTTGCGGAACTTTTCTGCCCTTGAATTTGATAAAACCTTTCTGTATCCAAATGATATTTGATCGTTGATATCTTCCATGCCGCATGTCATCTCCCGCGCCATCGCCTGAATGGGAACAGATTGTCTACTCCCAACCTGATTTCATCCTTCTCGCCTTCCCCGCCGTCCTCATTGCTTTTTTCCTCTTCATCCCGGCCGTCTCTCTAAACGAAATCCTCGGCGCGGGGAGTACGCGGATCGCTCGCATCCGCATCGATCCGCGGCAACCTCTGCTTCGACAGTCCTATACCTCCCCTCCGGCGTAAAAAACCGTCATTGACAGCGCCTTCCTTCCTATATTCCGCGATGTGCGGGTCGGCATGGCATTCTTCCCGGGGGACCTTCGGTTTGTCGGCGGCGGGGATGACCCCCGCGAGGTGCATGGAGAGCTTTGCGGCAGCCGGCCCGACCAT
>JAAYZL010000509.1 GCA_012514855.1 Clostridiales bacterium | reverse complement strand
TCACGTACTCCGAGTACGGCATCATCGAGTCGTGCATCACGTCCTCCATCGACTTCTGCACGATCTGCTCCGCGAAGATGATCTTGTCGTCGTTCTTTTTGGACGCCATCTGTTATACTCCTTCTTCCGCCGCGGCAACCGGCTCGAACGTATCCTCGCGGTTGAAGTTCGCGTACGCCTGGATGTACTCGCGGCGCGGATCGACCTTGTCGCCCATCAGCACCGTCACGCGGCGCTCGGCCTCGGCGAGGTCCTCGATCGTGACCTGCAAGAGCTTCCGGCCGTTCGGGTTCATGGTCGTCTCCCAGAGCTGCTCCGGGTTCATCTCGCCCAGGCCCTTGTAGCGCTGCACGGTGTAGCCGCGGCCGAGCTTTTTGATCGCCCTCGAAAGCTCCTTCTCGTCGTAGCAATAGACGCTCTCGTTGCCCTTCTTCGCGCGGTAGAGCGGCGGCATGCCGATGAACACATGCCCCTCGGCGACGAGCTCGCGCATGTAGCGGAAGAAGAACGTCAAGAGAATCGCGCGGATGTGCGCGCCGTCCTGATCGGCGTCGGAGAGTATGATGACGCGGTTGTACTTGAGGTGCCTGAGGTCGAAGTCCTCGCCGATGCCGGTTCCCAGCGCGGTGATGATCGAGCGGAATTCCTCGTTCGCGAGCACCTGGTCGAGCCGCTTCTTCTCGGCGTTGAGCGGCTTCCCGCGAAGCGGCAGGATCGCCTGAAAGCGCCGGTCGCGGCCCTGCTTGGCCGAGCCGCCGGCCGAGTCGCCCTCGACGATGAACAGCTCGTTCTCCCGCGCGTTTTTGCCGGTGCAGCTCGACAGCTTCCCGACCAGCGGCGCGGCCTCGAGGTCGTTCTTCGCGCGCGCGACCTCCCTGGCCTTCCTCGCCGCCTCGCGCACCTTCGAGGCCTTGACCGCCTTTTCGACGATGAGCTGCGCGATGTCCTGATTCTTGAGGTCGTCGAGGTAGATCGAAAGCTGCTCGAGGCAGATCGCCTCGACCGCCGGGCGCACCTCGGTGTTTCCGAGCCGCCCCTTCGTCTGCCCCTCGAACTGCGGCTTCTGCACGCCCGCGTAGACGACGGCCGTCATGCCCTCGCGGAAGTCCTCGCCGGAGAGGTTGTTGTCCTTGTCCTTCAAGGCCCCCGCGCGGCGCGCGTAATCGTTGAACGCCTTCGTGACGGCCGCCTTGAAGCCGGTCTCGTGGGTTCCGCCCTCGCCGGTCGGCACGTTGTTGACAAACGAGTGGATGTTCTCGGTGTAGGAGTCGGTGTACTGGATCGCGACGCGCAGGAGCGTCCCGTCCTTCCTGCCCTCGAACGTGATCGGCTCGGCGACCGCGGTCTTTTCCTCGTTCAGGTACCGGACAAAGTCCGCGAGCCCGCCCTCGTAGCAATATTCGATGCGGCGCCTGTCCTCGTCCTTCTCGCGCTCGTCGATGAATATAAATTTGACTCCCCTGTTTAAATATGCAAGCTCGCGCACGCGCCTTCTCACGATATCGCCGTTGAAGCGCACTTCCTCGAACACGCGCGGGTCGGGCCTGAACGCGACCTGCGTGCCGCGCTTTCTCGTGTTGCCGATCTTTTCCAGCGGCGCGGCCGGGTGGCCGGAGAGTATCTTCCCGGTTTTGCTGTCCTCGACGGACTCGAAGCGCTGCCGGTAGTGGCTGTAGTCGCGGTAGACGTCGACGACCACCCACTCCGAGAGCGCGTTGACGACCGACGCGCCCACGCCGTGCAGGCCGCCGGAATACTGATAGTTTTTGTCGTTGAACTTGCCGCCCGCGTGCAATTGCGTGTAGACGACCTCGACCGCGGAGACGCCGAGTTTGGGGTGGATGTCGACCGGAATCCCTCGCCCGTTGTCCATCACCTCGCACGAGCCGTCCCTCTTGAGCGCCACGGTGATCTCCGTCGCGTAGCCGTTGGACGCCTCGTCGATCGCGTTGTCGACGATCTCCCAGATCAGGTGGTGAAGCCCGCGCGAACCCGTCGAGCCGACGTACATGCCGGGGCGCATGCGAACCGCGTCGAGGCCTTCGAGCACCTGTATGTCGGTCGCGGAATAGGTCTTTGCCATGCTGTCCCTCCGAGTGCGATTTGGCTACATTATACAACACGAACGTTAACTGCGCGTGAACCTCATGCCAATCGCAACCGGAATTCCCAATGCCGGAGCGCGCTCCGCGGCGGGCGCTCAGGCCCCGCCCGCGACCCTCCCCGCGACCGCGACCGGAATCCCCAACGCCAGCGCGCGCTTCACGCCGGGCACGCTCAGGTATTCCGTCCGGCCGGAGATCGCGAGCACGCAGGTCGCGTATCCGAGGATTTCCTCGCGGAGCGCGTCAAGGCTCCCCATCCCCGGAAAGACCCGGATCGGAAGGCGCGTCCTCCAGGCGCACGCCCATACGGACTTTTCGAGGGGGAGTCCCTCTCCGGTGACAAGCTCGGTCGTGCCTGCGGGCAGGTGGCGTTCGAGATCGAGCGCGGATACCTCCGGATGCGCAAAAACGGCTGTCCTCACAATGACCCCTCCTCGATGGATTTATTGTGGCTTCATTTTAGATTGATGCATCCATTTATAAATCATTTTGATATCAAAATAATACCAAAGCGCATTGGAAGTGAAGAACATGGCAAAGGGAACCCGGAGCATCACCATTCGGATCGACCCGGAGCTCCTCGACAAGCTGCATGTTG
The DNA here is from genome assembly GCA_012514855.1 of Clostridiales bacterium. Next base: position 5,690 of record JAAYZL010000509.1, on the reverse strand, counting down.
TCGCGAACTACGAGGGGCGCTCGGCGAACAGCCAGGTCGTCTACCTGGTCCGCAAGTGCGTGGAGCGGTTCGAGCGGCTATACGGCGCGATCGACTTCTCGATGTGCAGAAGGACGCCCGGTCCTGACGGAGAATAGCAATCCAAAACCGAGCGGCCGCCGCCGCGCTCCTCCGCGCGGCGGCGGCCGCTCGTTCCACACCAACTCGACCCGATGCTCCTCAAGGCAAGCGATGATCAAAGGGCGAATGCGCCGAGGATTTTGCAGGCGCGGGATGGCGGAAATGCGGCCGCCGGCTTGCGCGGGATCAAACCGCCGCTTGCCTACTGCAGGTTCCACCTCTCCATCGCGGCCCGCAGGCGCTCGGTTCTTGCCTCGTCGAGCGGCGCGAGCGGCAGCCGGAACTCGTTTTGGATTTTCCCCATCATCCAGAGCGCGGTCTTGACCGGAATCGGGCTCACCTCGGAAAACAGCGCGCGGATGATCTCGAGCGTCTGGAACTGCAAATCGCGGCTCATCTCGATGTCTCCGCGGAGGTAACTCGCGGCCATCTCGTGCATCGGCCCCGGCAAGATGTTCGCGGCGACCGAGATCACGCCGCGCGCGCCGAGCGCCATCAGCGCGTAGACTTGATCGTCGTTGCCGGAGTAGAGCGCCGCGCCGGGGCACGTGGCGCACAGTTCCGTCATCTGCCGGATATCCCCGGACGCCTCCTTGACGCCGCGCAGCATCGGGTGCTTCAAGAGCTCCGCCGCGACCGGGGGCTCGAGGTTGACGCCGGTGCGCGAGGGCACGTTGTAGACGACGATGGGAATCTCCACCTGATCGGCGATCGCGTGGAAGTGCTCGATCAGCCCGCGGCGGCTGGCCTTGTTGTAGTAGGGCGTGACGACGAGCAGGCCGTCCGCGCCGAGCGCCTGCGCCTGCTCGGCGTAGAGTATGGCGGTGGCGGTGCTGTTCGAGCCCGCGCCGACGATCAGCGGGACGCGCCCCGCGACCGCCGAGGCCGCGCACTCGATCATCTCCGCGCGCTCCGAGGGCGAGATGGTCGAAGGTTCCCCGGTGGTTCCCAGCACAATGATCGCGTCGGTCATGCTGTCGATCTGCCAGTCGATCAGCTTTTCGAAGGAGCGAAGATCGACCCTTCCCTCGGAAAACGGCGTGACGAGCGCGACGCCGCTCCCATAGAACAGTGCGCTTCTCATGCGAACCCCTCCCAGCGATGCAAAATCCCCGTAGACCAATCTATGGCGGGCGGCGCCGGGGGATTCGACGGGGACGGGCCGTTGGGGGGGGAGCGCAGGATGGAAACGCCGCCGTGCTTTGGCGGTGGGGTAGCGGTGCGCACATGAAAAACGGCGCCCCGCGATGGAGCGCCGTTTGTGGAATTCCGTTGATGCCCAGGAATCGGTCGGGACCTTTCAACAGGCCGCGTTCAGTTGATATCCACCCCCGGATACCGCATCAGCAAACTCGCCTGCCGGAACCCGGCGGACTCGAGCGTGCGCAGAAGCAGCGGTATCTTCGCGCGCGCGTCGGCCTCGACGGTCTTCGCGCCCTCGTCCAGGAGCTGGTCGCACGCGAGCGCGAGCAGATGCTTCGCGACGCCCATGTTGCGCCAGCGCTTCGGGGTCTGCAGGTAGCCGATCCGCCCGACGTCCCCCTCCCGCCAGGCCGCAATCTCCCCGGCGAGACCGGTCGGCGACACGCACAGTATCCGCAAAAAACCGTCGCGACCGGCGTAGCGGGCCAGCCACTCGGGATCGCGCGCGGTCTGAAAGAGCTGGTTGTAACGCTCGAGGAAGAACTTCGCCTCCATCGGGTCCTGCAATTCGTCCTCGACGAGCACGCAGCCGGCGGGCACGCGCGTCTCGCGGATCGCACTTGGGTCGAGCCGCATGCGCACGAGCCCGTCGTTGTCCTGAAAGCCGTATTCCGACAGCGCGGACAGGAACAGACCGTCCGACGGCGCGCACTCGGCGTAGATGCGCGACGGCTCCCGCGACTGCGCCGCCATCGCGCGCGCGAGCGCCAGAGCCGCGCCGAGCGTCTTTCCGAACGCCGAAAACTCGCCCGCGAACTCGAGCCGGAAGTTGTTCGGCCGCGCCGGAAACAGCACCGGGTTCGGCTCCGGGTGCACGGCGCAGCAGCCGAGCTGCTCCCCGGTCTTTTCGTCGATGGCGACAAAGCCGTTTTCGACCGGCTCGTTGAACATCGGCTCTCTGGGGTTTCGAAGAATCATCTTTCGTACCTCCGGAATGCTTCCAGAATACGGCATTTACTCCCACCCGATCGTCGGCGTGCGGTACCGTACCCCCGCCCGCCGACACGAAAACCTTCGGTTTTCTGATCACTCCCACTCGATCGACGACGTCGGCCTGCCGGTCACGTCGTAGAGCACGCGGTTGACGCCCATGACCTCCTGCGTGATCCTGGAGGTCACTCGCTCGAGGACGTCGTAGGGCAGCCGGTAGGGGTTGAACGTCAGCGCGTCCTGCGAGCTGACCGCGCGCAGAGCCACCGCGTATTCCTCGCACGCCTTCCCGCAGCGCATGGCGAGCGTGCGTATGTCGGTCAAAATCGCGAAATACTGCCATATGCGGCGGTCGAGCCCCGCGTCGACGATCTCCTCGCGGAAGATCGCGTCCGCCTCCGAGAGCATTTCGAGCTTCGCACGCGTGACCTCGCCGACGATGCGCACCGCGAGCCCCGGCCCCGGAAACGGCTGGCGCGCGATCAGGTCCTTCGGCACGCCGAGCACCTCGCCGAGCTGGCGGACCTCGTCCTTGAACAAGAGTCGTATCGGCTCGATCAGCTTCTCAAACCCGCACGCGCGGCACGCGGCGCCGGTCAGCACGTCGGGGTAGATCGTGCCCTGACACAGCCAGTCGATCCTGCCGATCGAGCGCGCCTCGTCCTGGAACACGCGCATGACCTCTTCCTCGACGACCCTCCGCTTCAGGATGGGGTCGGTCGCGCCCTCGAGCCGCTTCAGAATCCGCTCGCCGGCGTCGACCGAGACCAATTCCATGTTCAGGGCATCGCGGAACGTCGCGGTGACGAGCGCCGTCTCGCCCTTTCGCATCAGCCCCGTGTTGATGTACAGGCACTTGAGCCTGTCGCCGATCGCCCTGTACAAAAGCGCCGCGCACACCGACGAATCGACGCCGCCGGAGATCGCGATCAGCGCGCTCTCCTCGCCGACGGTGTTTTGGATGTCCCGAACCGCCTGCTCCGCGAACGCCTCCATCGACCACCAGGGCTCGCAGCCGCAGATATTTCCCGCGAAGTTCGCGAGGATCTGCAGCCCGTCCGGGTCGTTCGACTCGGCGTAGAACTGCAGCGCGTAGAGCTTTTTCTCCTCCGACGCGAACGCCGGAACGACCCCGCCCGCGGCGTACGCGACCGGCGAGAACCCCTCGGGCAGCTCGACCGAATCCACGCGGTCGAAGTAGCGCTCGGATTCCCCCAGCCCGTCGAACAGCGGCGAGTCCGAAAACGCGATCTGCGCGGTGCGCCGCTCGATCTGCGTCCCCAACAGTTGTCCGCCGAGGCTCACGGCCATCTGCCTCGCGCCGCAGCCCATCGCGAGCACCGGGACGCCGAGCATCATAGCGCACGGGTCCGCCTGCCGGGCCGCCGGGCCGTCCGCGCCGCCGGCGAGCACGAGTCCCTTCGGCGCGCGGCGCGCGATCTCGTCGGCGCTCGTCTCCGACGGCAGTATCTCGCAGAAGAACCGCTCGCCGCGGAGCTTTCGCGCCGTCAGCTGCGCCTGATCCCCGCCGAGGTCCAAGATCAAAACGGTGTCCCCTGTCATGGCCGCCTCCTCGCTAGCGCTTCGGCTCGTCGGGACTTTGCCCGCGCCGGTCGACGATGTCGATCTTGCGCAGTATCTGCTCGGTCACATCAATGTTCAGCGCATCCGCGAGCTGCAGGCCGTACATCATCACGTCCGCAAACTCCTCGGCGATCATCCGGACGCGATCCGGGTCGCCGCCCGCGAGCAGTTTTTCCACGTCCCCAGGGTTCAGCCACTGAAAGTGCTCCAGGAGCTCGCTCATCTCGACGGTCATCGCCATCGCGACCTGCTGCGGGTTCTGAACGCCAAGTTCGTCGCCCCAGCCCTTGCGCCTGCACAGCGCGAGGATTTCCGCCTTCAGCGCGGCGATCGGCGTGTTGGTGTCGTCCACAGGAAACTCCGCCCCCATGATATTATCGTATGACAGAGATTATACCATATGTCTCCTTGATATGCAAATCCCCGACGCCGCGCAGCCGGGCGGGGCGCCGGGGAAGCTGTCAGCGGTCGATCAGCATCGAAAGAAGCGCGTTGCTGCGCCGGAGGAACTCGACCATCCGGTCCGCGACGAGCGGCTGGCGCGCCATCTCCGCGAGGTCGAACACCTGCGCCGCGACGCGCTCCGCCCGGTCGCCTTCCTCGGATTCGAGCCACTTCGCGACCGGGTGCCTTTCGTTGAGCACGAGCGTCCGCTTCTCGGGGAGGGACAGGTCGCGGCCCCATTGCCGGGACATCTCGGCAAAGCGGCGCGACTGCTCGTCGACCGTCACCATCGCGATCGGGTCGTCCGCCTTGAACGACTTGAGCTTGACTTCCAGTTGCTCGTCGCCGACGGCCTTCCTGAACAGCTCCGTGAGCTTCTTCTCGGCGCTTTCGTCTGCGCCCTTTCCCTCGGTCAGCGCGTCGGCCGCCGCGTCGACGCGCAGGAACTTCAGCTTCTGCTCGCGCTCGGCGTACTCGAGGAAGCTGATGAAGTTGTTGTCGATCAGCGTCTCGAGCAGCACGACGTCCTTGCCCTGCTCCGTGTAGAGCCGGATCATCTGCGCCTGCCGCTTCTCGTCGCTCGCGTACAGCACCGTCAAGTCGCCCTCGCCCGCGCGGTTTTTGTACTCCTCGCGCGTCACGTACTCGCCCGCGGACGTCTTGTAGATCAAGGCCGGCTTCACGCGCTCGTAGAACTTCTCGTCGCGGATGCAGCCGTACTTGACGAACGGGTGGATGTCGTCCCAGTAGCGCTGGTAATCCTCGCGCCTGGTGTTGAACTCGGTCAGCAGCCGGTCGGCGACCTTGCGCGTGATGTAGGCGGCCATCTTCCTGACGTACCCATCGTTTTGCAGGAACGAGCGCGAGACGTTCAGCGGCAGGTCCGGGCAGTCGATCGCGCCCTTGAGCAGCATCAAAAACTCCGGGATGACCTCCTTGATGTTGTCGGCGACGAACACCTGGTTGTTGTAGAGCTTGATCGTCCCCTCGCTCGCGGTGAACTCGTTCTTGAGCTTCGGGAAGTACAATATGCCCTTCAGGTTGAACGGGTATTCCGCGTTCAGGTGAATCCAAAAGAGCGGCTCCTCGAAGTCGTGGAACACCTTTTTGTAGAACTCGCGGTACTCGTCCTCGGCCACGTCCGTCGGGCGCTTGAGCCACAGCGGATTCGTGTCGTTGATCTGCTCGGGCTCCTTCGCTTCCTCGCCGTCCTTTTGCTCCTTGACCTCGGACGCGAAGATCGGCACCGGCATGAACTGGCAGTGCTTCTCGAGCGCTTGCTTAAGCGTCCAGAAATTCAGGAATTCGCGGTCCTCGTCGTTCAGGTGCAGCGCGATCGACGTGCCGCGCGTTTGGCGGCCGGACGTTTCCATGTCGTAGGCCATGCCGTCCTCGCTGACCCAGCGCAC
>JAAYZL010000077.1 GCA_012514855.1 Clostridiales bacterium | reverse complement strand
TGGCCGACATCAGTGCCTTCGTGTACGGATGGCGCGCGTCGCGAAACAATGCGTCTGCGTCCGCGAGCTCAACGATCTGTCCGGCGTACATGACCGCGATCATGTCCGCCATCCCTTCGGCTCCTTCGACAGCGCCTCGATCCTGAAAGCCGTCGACGGCGCGTTCGAGATCGGAACCTTCCCCTTCCCGGCGGAGACGGCCGACCAGACCCGGGCGATGGCGGCCATGGGCCTGAACTTTGCGGTTTCCGGCGCGTCCGACAAAGCGGAGACGGCCGTGGACTTCCTCTCCGGCTTCTTCAGCGCCGAGGCCGCGGATACGCTCTACGAAAACGGCATGCTGCCTTCCTTCCCCTATGAATACACGGGAGAAGCCGAACTGACCGATCTGTTCCTGGAGATTATCGCCGCGCAGGAGGACGCAGCGCTGGACATTCCCTTCAACTCCGCGGTCTCCGCCGCCTACGCCGCGGCGCAGGGCATCATGGACGCCTCCATCGACGGCGCGGGATTTGTCGCGGCCCTGCAGCAGGCCTTCGACGACCAGTGATTTTTCGGCGCATATGAAGTTGGCCTTCTGGCCGGGGAGACGGCGAGGCTGTCCGCCGGCCGGAAGGACAGGTCGGAGGAGAGGACAAAATGGAGCGATCGGTGACTTCCCGCAGGCGCCGCCTGGGAATCTTGTTTACGCTTCCGGCGCTCGCCGTGTATGTCGTATTCCTGGCCCTTCCCATCCTGGCGACGCTGGCGCTATCCCTGTGCAAATGGTCCGGCTACAACCTTGCGCAGATCAAATTCATCGGCTTTGACAACTTCGCGAAGGTATTTACGGACAGGGTATTCTATCGCGCCCTTCTCAACACGTTCATTTTTGTGGCCGTGCGCGTGGTTTTTCTGAACGCGCTCGGCATCGCGGGCGCCCTCCTCATCGATTCCAGGGCCCCCGGGCGGCATGTGCTGAAAACCGTGGTCTTTATCCCGTGCCTTTTGTCGTCGGTCATCATCGGCGTCATGTGGTCGCGGATTTTCGATGCCTACGGCATCCTCAACATGATCCTCGAAAAGCTGAAGATCATCACCTCGCCCATACTCTGGCTGGGGGACGCGGGCATCGCGCTGATCACGATACTGGTCGCGTCCATTTGGCAGTGGACCGGATTCAACGTGCTGATGTACTACGCCGGCCTCCAGAACATCTCCGCGGAAATCCACGAGGCGGCCCGCGTGGACGGCGCCGGATACTGGCAGACGGTATTCCGGGTTACGATCCCCCAGCTGCGCCCCGTGGTCACCATGTCCGTTCTGTGGAACCTGATCGGCGGCTTCAAGGTGTACGATCTCGTGGCCGTGATGACCGACGCCGGCCCCAATTGCGCGACGGAGGTGCTGGCCACCTACACCTATCGCCATGCCTTTGAGCTGAACAAAATGGGCACGGCCTCCGTGGCGGCCATCGTGATCGTCGCCCTGTGCGTGATCGCGTCCATTGTCCGCATGAAAGCCTCGCAGGAATAGGAGGACGGATGTGAAACGGATCATGCATGCACGGATTGCAGAGCCGGGTTGCCGGAAGCCCTTTCTGAAAGCGGTCAAGCTGCTGGGCATCGCCGCGGTCTGCCTTGTGTTTTTGTTTCCGGTTCTATGGATTCTCTCGGTTTCCGTCCGGTCGGAAAAGGCCGTGTTTGAGACTGCGCTGGCCGTGAAGGAATGGCACTTTGAGAACTATGCCGCCGCGTGGAAGACCTTCGGCTTTTCCTCGATGTTTTTGAATTCCCTCGTTGTGACGGCCGCGTCCATCGCCGCCACGCTGGTCATCTCCGCGCTGGCCGGATACGCGTTCGCAAAGCTCCGCTACCGCGGCTCGGACGCCGTCTACATCGTTCTGCTGACCGGCATCATGATCCCCCAGGCCGGCATACTCATTCCGTTCTTCTTTTTGACAAAGGAGATGGGGCTTTACAATACCCTCGCGGCCGTGGTGATCGCCTGCGTGGCGTTTGGCATACCGCTGTCGGTCATGCTCTTCCGCGGGTTCTTTGCGGGCCTTCCCAACGAGATCCTGGAGGCGGCGCGCGTGGACGGGTGCCGGGAGGCGGGAATCTTCTTTCGCATCTGCCTGCCGCTGTGCAAGCCCGCCGTGGCGACGACGGTGATCATGCTGTTTGTGACCAATTGGAACGACTATCTGATGCCGCTCGTGCTTTTGCGCAGCGAGCAGAAATTCACGCTGCCGCTCGGCATTGCGCGGTATGTCGGCCAGTGGAATTCGCCGTGGAATTTGATCGCGGCGGGCGTGGTCATCTGCGCGGTGCCCATCACAGTCGTGTATCTGGCCTTCCAGAGCCAGTTTGTCAAGGGACTTACCGCCGGCGCCGTCAAGGGCTGAGGAAGGGGAAATCGAATGGCGATTCGAACGGTCCGGGGATTGATTTCGCCCGACAGCCTGGGCGTCACGCTGATGCACGAGCACGTGTTCATGGATCTGCGGAACATATGCGCGCACGCGACGCCCGCGCAGCGGGAGGAACCCGTGACTTCGGAAAACGTCGGGGCCCTGCGCAAAAACCATCGGCTGCTCAGCGACAACCTGCTTCTGGCGGACGAGGCGTGCGCGCAGTCGGAAATTGCCGAATTCAAGCGGTTGGGCGGCGGCGCGATTGTCAGCATGAGCAATCGGGGCATGGGCGGAAACGCGCTGGCCATGCGCCGGATTTCCGAGGCGCTCGACGTAAACCTCGTGGAATGCACGGGCTTCTATACGCGCGCCACGCATCCGGAGTGGATGCGGGATTGGTCGGAAGCGCGGATGGCGGAGCTGTTTACCCGGGATTTGTGCGAGGGAATCGACGATACCGGCGTGCGGGCGGGCATAATCGGAGAGATCGGCACCGGCGCGGACATTGCGGACCGGGAATGGCGGGTGCTTCTGGCAGCCTGCATATCCCAGCGGGAGACCGGCGCGGCGATCTCCGTCCACATCGATCCGTGGACTCCCAACGGCATGAAGGTGCTGCGTTTTTTGGAAAAGCACGGCGCGGATCTCGCGCGGATCGTCATCGGCCACGTGGACGCGGTGCTGGACCCGGGTTACTGCCGCGATCTTCTCGGGGCCGGCTGCGTCATAGAGCTGGACAATTTCGCAAAGACCTATGAGACGCCCGGACTGCACTTCGACACCGACGCCCGGCGGTTGGAAGTGGTCGCGCGCCTCGTCTGCGAGGGCTATGCCGACCAAATCGTGCTGTCGACGGACATCTGCCTCAAGACCGACCTTCGCCGCTATGGAGGCGGAGGCTACGGCCACATTCTGCGCTCGATTCTTCCGGCCCTCAGGGAGATGGGGGTTTCCGAGGATGCGATCTTCCGCATGACGGAGCGGACACCCTGCCGCCTGCTGGACTTTTGAGGCGCGCCATGGAAGCGATCATTGGAGAATCCGCGGCGGCACCGCGGCGACTAACCGCTGCGGTGTGGCGGCGATGGGCGGAGGGATCGTCGGGCCGCCGCCGCGTTTTCCGCCGCGCGGGAAGGGCGTCCGTCCGATCGGGCGCGAATCCGAGCTTGGCGGGCTCGCGGCGCCCGGATTGGCCCGGCGCTACCTTCCGCTTTGCGGCGATACGACGTCAAATCACGGGCGGAGCCCTTCCTCCAGGACGACCTCCTTCATCAGCGTAAACACGTATCGGTCGACATCCATCGGCAGCGCGCATCCGGGCGCGAACACGATCCTCCGGTCGCCGCTCTCCTCCAAAACCGTCAGCAGGCGGCGGCGGAACAGCTCCTTCAGCGCGTCGCGATCATTGGTCGCGCTGTAGTAGTCATAGTGCCGCGCAAGGCCCGTCACCAGAAGCTTGTCGGTCATCCTGCGCACCTGCCTGACCGACGCGATTTCCGCTTCCGGCAC
>JAAYZL010000508.1 GCA_012514855.1 Clostridiales bacterium | reverse complement strand
ACGCTCTCGGAGGCCATGGACGCGTTCTACCGCGCGCGCGACGGCGCCGAGCGCATGAAGCAGAAGTCCGCGGCGATCCACCGGGCGCTGAAGAACAACGTCGAGCGCTGCGAGAAAAAGCTGCAGCTTCAGAGGGAGGCGCTTCTCGGCAGCGATCGGATGGAGGAATACCGGATCAAGGGCGAGCTGCTGACCGCGAGCCTGCACCTGGCGAAGAAGGGCATGCGGGACGTCTCGATCCCGAACTACTACGAGGAGGGCATGCCGGAGCTTCCAATACCGCTCGACGAAAAGTTGTCTCCGGGGCAGAACGCGCAGCGCTACTTCAAGCTCTACCAGAAGGCGCGCTCGGCGAAGCTGCTGGCCGCGGAGCAGATCGAGAGGACGGAGGAGGAACTCCGATACCTCGAAGGGCTGCTCGTGAGCCTCGAGGCGTGCGAGGAGGAGGCGGAGCTCTCCGAGATCCGCGAGGAGCTCGAAAAATTCGGCTATTTGCGCGCGAGCCACAACCGGCGGCAGATGAAGAGGCTCGAGCCGTCGAAGCCGCTCCGGTTCGACGCGCCCGGCGGCGTCGCGATCCTCGTCGGAAAGAACAATTTGCAGAACGACAGGCTGACGTTCACCGCGGAGCCCGACGACTGGTGGCTGCACGCGAAGGACATGCCCGGCTCGCACGTGATCGTCGCGGATGCAAACGCGGGCGAAGAGGCGCTCCTGATGGCCGCGCGGCTGGCGGCGAAGTATTCCTCCGGCGCGTCGGCGGGCAAGGTCCCGGTCGACATCACGCGAAGGAAATACGTCAAGAAGCCGTCGGGCGCGAAGCCGGGCTTCGTGGTCTACACGAACCAGAGGACGATGCTCGTCGCGCCGTGGGAGGGGTAACGCTGTGAATATTCGGAACATGGAGATCGGCGACTACGAGGGGGTGCTCGCGCTGTGGAAGGCGACGCCCGGCGTGGGGCTCAACGACTTCGACGACTCGCCGGGCGGCATCGCGAAGTACCTCCGGCGCAATCCGACGACGTGCTTCGTCGCGGAGGACGGGCGGATCGTCGGCGCGATACTGTCCGGGCACGACGGGCGCAGGGGGTTCATCTACCACACGGCGGTCGAAAAGGATTTGCGGGGGCGGGGCGTCGGGAGCGCGCTGCTGGACGCGGCGATCGCGGCGCTCAGGGCGGAGGGCATCCGCAAGGTCGCGCTCGTCGTGTTCGGCAAAAACGCCGGGGGCAACGCGTTCTGGGAGAGGCGCGGGTTCTCGAAGCGCCCGGACCTCACGTACCGAAACAAGCTCATCGCGGACCAATAGAAAAACCGGGTCGCCCCGGTTTCAATTCTCTTGGCGCTTCTTCAGCATGTACTCGAGAAAGTCCAAATCCGACGGGTAGGTCATCTTCAGATTGTCGATGAAGTCGAAGTACAAGAAGCTGTTCGCGTCGGGCGGCAGGTGGTTGAGCAGGCACGTCGCAACTGCGTCGACGCGGAAATGCTTGTCGAACAAGTCGAACCGGAAGCACTCCGGCGTCTGCACGACGTAGTATTCGGCGCGGTTCACGTCCTGCTGGCCGTAGCGCCCGAGGCTGTCCGAGATGCGCCGCGCCTGGATCGACGCCTCGTATTCGTCGAGCTTTTCCATCAGGCGGTCGATCAGGTCGGACGTCGTCAGCGGCCGCGCGGAGTCGATCACCGCGAGCTTTTCGCATGCGCAGTGCCCTTTGATGTAATCGAGCCCCAGCCGGATCGTGTCGTTGCGCTCTTTTCCGGAAGGCGTCAGCTCGAAGCCGTATTTTCCCTGCAGCGGCGCGAGGTATTCGTACGGCGGCGAGGCCGCGACGACGACCCTGTCGACGGACTTCGCTCCGACGGCGGCCTCGATCACGTACTCGACGATCATGCGCCCGGCGACCTCGAGGTACTGCTTCGGCACGCCGCCGCCGAAGCGGTTTCCGACGCCGCCGGAGAGGATCAGCGCGGCGTTCATGTCTCCGCCCTCCAGTACGCCCGGAAGCTGTGCGCGGCGCGGTCGGCCTCCTTGGGAATCTTCATGTAGTCCCCGTAGAGCTGTACCAGGTACGGGTCGTGGCCGACCGGGGCCGGGAACGCCCGCCCGCAGAACTCGAGCTCGACGTAGGAGGAAAACACGTCCGGGGGGAACATGTCCTTCCACTGGTTCGGCCAGGCGACGTTTCCGACGATGTGGCGCCTGAGCCTGCGCCGTCCGGCGGCGATGCGGTCGACGTGCGCGAGCACCCTCTCGTAGCCCCGGCACGCGGCGATGGGCTTCAAAAGCAGCATCACCATGTTGCGCAGCCGCTTTTTGACCGAGTCCCGCTCCGGGCGGATCATCCTCGCGCCGGCCTTCGCGATCTGGATCAGCAGTTTTACGCGCGCGAGCAGGAAGCGGTTTCGAAGCGCGCTCACGTACATCTTGTCCAGCGGGAAGATGTCGAGCGCGAGCCCCTCCCTCTGCCGGTCGTCGGTGATGTTGCGCTCGTAGACGATCGTGCGCGCGTCGATGACCTTCATGAACGCGTAGGGGAAGTGCGCGTCGCCGGGGTAGACCACGTTGAGCGTGTCGGAAACCGCCGCCTCCTTCGAGAGCGAGCGCAGCCGCTCGTAGTCCTCGCGGGGCATCATCAGGTCGATGTCGTCGTCCCACGGGATGAAGCCCCGGTGCCGGACCGCCCCGAGCAGCGTCCCGCCGCACAGGCAGTAGGTCAGTGCGTGCGCGCGGCAGTAGTCGTCAAACGCGCACAGCATATCAAACTCCCGGCGCTGTATGTCCTGAAGCGTCAGCTCTTTTGTATCCATCCCAGGCTATTCCTCGTCCGCCTCGGCAATCTCGAGGTATTTTT
>JAAYZL010000076.1 GCA_012514855.1 Clostridiales bacterium | reverse complement strand
TTTATGCAATCGTCGCGGTGGTTTCGCTGGCGGTTGGCTTGGCGGCAGGGTATTTCTACCGCAAGAACGCGATGGAGAAGAAGATCGGGCAGACCGAGGAGTTCGCCCGCAACATGCTTGAGGAAGCGACCCGCAAGTCCGAAGACAAGAAAAAGGAGGCCGTTCTGGAGGCGAAGGAGGAGATCATCCGCCTGAAGAGCGAGCTCGACAAGGAAGTCCGCGACCGCAGGAGCGAGGTCAGCCGCCTGGAGCGCCGGGTTACACAGCGCGAGGAGCAGCTCGACAAGAAATCGGATCACCTCGAGGCGCGCGAGGAGTCGCTTGCCGAGAAGTTCAAGGAAGCCGAGCGGCTCGAGCGCGACGCGCACGCGCTCCACGACCAGCAGAAAGACGAGCTCGAGCGCATCGCGAATCTCACGATGGAGGACGCCAAGAACATCCTGATCAGCCGCATCCAGAAGGACGCCTACCACGACGCGGCGGTCATGGTGCGCGAGATCGAGGCGCGCGCGAAGGAGGAGGGCGACAAGAAGGCCCGGAACCTGATCGCGCTGGCGATCCAGAAGTGCGCCGCCGACCACGTCGCGGAGACGACGGTCTCGGTCGTGGCGCTGCCCAACGACGACATGAAGGGCCGCATCATCGGCCGCGAGGGCCGCAATATCCGAACCCTCGAGACCGCGACCGGCGTCGACCTGATCATCGACGACACGCCGGAAGCCGTCATCATCTCCGCGTTCGACCCGGTGCGCCGCGAGGTCGCGCGCATCGCGCTCGAAAAGCTGATCATGGACGGCCGCATCCACCCCGCGCGCATCGAGGAAATGGTCGAGAAGGCGCGCAAGGAGGTCGACCAGCAGATTCGCGAGGCCGGCGAGCAGGCCGTGTTCGAGACGAATCTGCACAACATCCACCCCGAGCTCGTCAAGCTGCTCGGCCGCATGCGCTACCGCACGAGCTACGGCCAGAACGTGCTGAGGCACTCGATCGAGGTCAGCCACCTGGCCGGCATCATGGCCGCCGAGCTCGGCGCCGACGCGCACATCGCAAAGCGCGCGGGGCTGCTCCACGACATCGGCAAGGCCATCGACCACGAGGTCGAGGGGACGCACGTGACCATCGGCGCGGAGCTCGCCAAGAAGTTCCGCGAGAACGACCACGTGATCAACTGCATCATGGCGCACCACGGGGACGTCGAGGCGACGTCGGTCGAGGCGGTGCTGGTCGCCGCGGCGGACGCCATCTCGGCCGCGAGGCCCGGCGCACGGCGCGAGTCGCTCGAGAACTACATCAAGCGGCTCGAGAAGCTCGAGTCCATCGCCTACTCGTTCGAGGGCGTCGAGACCTGCTACGCGATACAGTCCGGCCGCGAGGTTCGCATCATCGTCAAGCCCGAGGACGTCAACGACGCGGGCACGCTGATCCTCGCCAAGGAGATCGTCAAGCGCATCGAGAGCGAGATGGAGTACCCCGGCCAGATCAAGGTCAACGTCATCCGCGAGACGAGAGCGGTCGACTTCGCGAAGTAAACGGAATCCGGATGGGCACAATGGGAGTCACCCTGATCGCGGGGCGGCTCCCCTTTTTGCGCACATACGAGATTCCGCGCCGCTCGCACCACGCCCGGGAGTACGCGAATATCTCCGGGCGGCGCGCCGCCTTTTGGAGCGCATACGAAAACCCGCGCGCCTCGCACCAGGCCCGGGCGTAGTCGAGCTCGAACCGCTCCTCGAAATCCGCGTAGGTCGGGTGCGCGCGCACCGTGCCCGGCACGTCG
>JAAYZL010000507.1 GCA_012514855.1 Clostridiales bacterium | reverse complement strand
TTCGCGTCGTAGACGAAAACCTCATGCGCGTCGACCGCGCCGCTCTTGATGATGCCGCGCGCGATCGCGCCGCCCATGTTTCCCGATCCGATAAAGCCGATGCCAAACATTTACCGTTCCTCGCTTTCCGAAAGCGCGTCCCTAAGCTTTGCGAGCGCCTGCCGCTCCGCGCGGGAGATCGACATCTGCGAAACCCCGATCGCCTGCGCGACCTCGCGCTGGCCCCTGTTCTCAAAGAAGCGCATGCGGATGATCTCGCGCTGGCGCTCGTCCAAAGAATCCAGTGCGCGCCTGAGCATGTCGCCGCGCTCGAAGCGCTCGTAGCCCCCGTCCTCCATGCCGAGGAACGCGCTGAGCGGCGCGTTTTCCTCGTCTTCGAGAGGCAGCGCGTCGAGCGAGATCGGGCTCGCGGCGCCGCGCATCTCGAGCGCCTCGAGCACGTCGTCGACCGCGGTTCCGGCGCGCTCGGCGAGCTCCTCCGCGTTCGGCTGGCGGCCGAGCTCGGCGGTCAATGCCTCCCGCGCCCGCTCCACCGAGCGGATCAGCTCTCCCCCGCGCCGCGGCAGCCGGATCAGCCGCGAGCGGTCGCGAAAGTAGTTCTTGACCTCCCCGACCATCGTCGGCGTCGCGAAGCTCGAGAACTTCACGCCGCGCTCGGGATCGTATCGCTCGATGGCCTTGAACAGCGACAGCGAGGCCACCTGATAGAGGTCGTCGTACTCCACGCCGCGCCCGGAAAAGCGCTTGGCGATGATCGAGGCGATGTAGAGGTGCGCCTCGACGACCTTGTCGCGGATCGCCTGATTTCCGGTACGCGCATATTCTCTGAGCAGCCGCTCCGCATCGAAGGGAGGGTGCTGCGCCGGGTCGCGCATAGACAAATCCTCCCTCAACGCGATAGATCTTTTGTAAGTAAGATGTTTCGGATCCTTCCGTCCGCAAAGTCGATCTCGGCCGCGTCCGCGAGCGCATTGAGTATCGCGCACACGACGTCCAGCTCGCCCGCGTCCATCCCGCAGACGCAGACCGCTCCGGGCTCGCCGTGGACGTGTATGTCCATCGCGCGCTCCCGGCGGAAGAACTCGAGGTAGATCTTCGTCGGCGGGCATTCCTGCGAGATCATCAGCGTGCACGCCTCTTCGACCGCCATCTTCAGGTCGTCGATCGCGTCGACCGTCAGCTGCGCGCGCGCGAGCACGCCCGCCGTCGCGAGGCGTATGACAAGCATCATGGATTGATCGGCCGGAACGATCAGCTGAATCTGGGCATCGCACATGAATGTCATCCCTCCACCCAAGTTTCCACCCTTTATTATAATTGAAAAACCCACGCGGAACAAGGCGCTCCGCGTGGGAAGAACGGCGAAATTTGGGTTAAAGGGGAAAAACTAACCCCTATACGGCTCGCGCATGCTCGCGATCTTTTGAAACTCCTTCTGCGCGTCGGTCGCCTTGCGCTCGCGGCGCGGGAACCCCTTGTCGAACGCCTCCGAAGCCCTTACGTCGACCTCGAACGCGTCGCTCTCGAAAAACCGGCCGGAGACGCCCTTGAGCGCGCCGGGATAGAGCTCCAGCGCCTGCAGCGCGGCGGCGTACATGTTGTCCGACGTGCGGATTTCAAAGCGCTTTCCCGGCTGGAAGCCGAAGCGCGGGTAGTAGTGCGGGCTCCCGTAGATCAGCACCGCGCGGTGGCCCAGCTCCTTCGCGAGCGAAAGCGTGTGCCTGATCAGCGCGCTCCCGACGCCCATCCGCTGGTAGACCGGCAGAACGCTGACCGGCCCGAAGGTGATCGTCGGCACGTCCTCGACGCGCGAGCGGCTGTACAAAATACTTCCGACGATTTCCGCGCCGTGCACGGCGACGAAGTCGAGCTCCGGGAGGAAGTCCGGGTGCTCCCGAAGCGCGTGCACGAGGTAGTGCTCGTCGCAGCCGGGAACGTGCAAATTCCAAAAAGCCTCGCGGGTCACTTCCTCGACGGCGCGGAAGTCCTCCTCCGCCGCGCGGCGAATCTCAAGCCGCATGCCCGTCCCCCCTTCAAACGCTCCGCTTCGCGCCGAACAGCCGGATGTTGTTCTCCGTGAAGTAGTTGAGCACCATGATCAAAATCAGCACGCCGCCCC
>JAAYZL010000506.1 GCA_012514855.1 Clostridiales bacterium | reverse complement strand
GAGCTGCCGGACCGACCAATTCTGCTGCACGGTCAGGTTCGCGAGCTGCGTCTGCCTCGACGGGTCGACGGTCACGAGCGCGCGCGCGTGCCCGGCGGACAGCCTCCCGTCGACGAGCATCTTCTGCACGTCCTCCGGGAGCGTCAACAGGCGCAGGAGGTTCGCGACCGCCGGGCGCGACTTTCCGATGCGCTCGGCGACGCGCTCCTGCGTCAGCCCCGCGGCCTCCATGAGTTTTCTGACGCCGGTGGCCTCCTCGACCGGGTTCAAATCGTCGCGCTGCAGGTTTTCGACGAGCGCGGCCTCGAGCCGCCTCTGGTCGTCCCAGTCGCGCACGATCGCCGGAATCTCCGAGAGCCCCGCGAGCCGCGACGCCCGGTAGCGCCGCTCGCCGGCGATGATCTCGTAGCGCTCGCCGGTCTGCCGGACGAGGATCGGCTGCAGTACGCCGACCGACTTGATCGACTCCGCGAGCTCGCGGAGCGCGCCCTCGTCGAACCGCTCGCGCGGCTGGGCGCGGTTCGGGTCGATGTCCGTGAGTTTCAGGGCTTTGATCTCGTCGCGCGCGGGCGATTCCGGCGCCTCCGCCGCCTCGCCCAACAGCGCCCCGAGCCCGCGGCCGAGGCCGCGCTGTACCTTTGCTGTCATCGTGCTTTCCCCTCGTTTCTGCCGATCAGTTCCCCGGCGAGCGCGCGGTAGGCGGCCGCCCCGTTGCAGCGCGCGTCGTAGCGGTGGATCGGGATTCCGTAGCTGGGCGCCTCGCTCAGGCGGACGTTGCGCGGGATCACCGCCTCGAACGCCTCCTTCGAAAAGTGCTTGCGAACTTCCGAAACCACCTGCGCACCGAGGTTCGTGCGCGCGTCGAACATCGTCAGCACGATCCCCTCGACCGCGAGCGCGGGGTTCAGCCTCTTGCGCACGAGCTTGACCGTGTTCATCAGCTGCCCGACGCCCTCGAGCGCGTAGTATTCGCACTGGATCGGCACCAGCACGCTGTCGGCCGCGGTCAGCGCGTTCAGCGTGAGCAGTCCGAGCGACGGAGGGCAGTCGACGAATATGTAGTCGAACGCTGAGCGAATTCCCGAAAGCGCGGCCTTTAAAAGTCCCTCGCGCTCGTCGAGCCCGACGAGCTCGATCTCCGCGCCCGCGAGCGCAATGCCCGACGGGATCAGCTTCAGACCGTCGAAGCCCGTGTCGACGACCGCGTCCGCGGCGTCGGCGCTCCCGAGCAGCACCTCGTAGATCGTGTGCGCGAATTCCGACGCGCCGAGGCCGCTCGTCGCGTTTCCCTGCGGGTCGATGTCGACGATGAGCGTGCGCTTTCCCGCCTCGGCCATGCAGGCGCTCAGGTTGACCGACGTCGTGGTCTTGCCGACGCCGCCCTTCTGGTTCGTGATGGCGATGATCTTGCCCAAGCCTGTCCCATCCCTTTACATAATTCTCTATGCGCGCGCGGCCGATTTGTGCATCAGCAGGCAGTCGATCGAGTCCGAAAGCGCGATGAAGCTGGCCTCGATGACGTTCGTCGACACGCCGACCGTCGAAAACACGGTCTCGCCGTCGGTCGAGTCGATGCGCACGCGCACGGCGCTCGCGGTGCCGTTGCCGGAGACGACGCGCACCTTGAAGTCCGAAAGCCGCATGTGCCCGAGCACCGGATAGAACCGCGAGAGCGCCTTCCGAAGCGCCAGGTCGAGCGCGTTGACCGGGCCGTCGCCCTCGTCGGCGGTGATCTCGACGCGGTCGCCGACGAGCACCTTGACGTATGCCTGCGCGTTCAGAGGGCCCGACGCCTGCCGGGAGAACACGTGGAAATCGAGCACCCGGAAAAACGCCGGGCGGCGGCCGAGCGCGTCGAGTATGCGCAGCGTCAAAGAGCCGTCCGCGTCCTCGAACGAGTATCCCTCGGCCTCGAGCGCCTTCAAGGTCTCCAAGATCCGCACGGTCTCCACGCTCTCGCGGTTCAATTCCGGCGCGAGCTTCGAAAGCCGCGTGAGAAGCGCGCTCCGCCCGGCGACCTCGCTGATGAGCAGCCGCCTGCGGTTTCCGACGAGCGCGGGGTCGATGTGCTCGAAGCTCCGGCGGTTTTTCAGCACGCCGTCGATGTGCATGCCGCCCTTGTGCGCGAACGCGTTGTGGCCGACGTAGGGCATCTTTTCGTCCATGTTGAGGTTCGCGAGCTCGCTGATGAACCGCGCGATCGTCGAGAGCTCCGGAAGAGAGCCCTCCGGCAGCGCGCGCAGGCCCATCTTGAGCTCGAGGTTCGGGATCACCTCGCAGAGGTTCGCGTTGCCGCAGCGCTCGCCGTAGCCGTTGATCGTGCCCTGCACCTGCGTGGCCCCCGCCTCGACCGCGGCGAGCGTCGCGGCGGTCGCGAGCCCGGCGTCGTTGTGGCAGTGGATCGCGATGGGCGTCTTGAACTCCGAGACGGCGCGCCTCACGGCCTCGACGATGGCCCCGGGCAGCGTGCCGCCGTTCGTGTCGCACAGCACCAGCCGCTCGGCCCCGCCGTTTTCGGCCGCGCGGAGCGTCTCGAACGCGTAGTCGGGGTCGTCCAGATAGCCGTCGAAGAAGTGCTCCGCGTCGTAGAACACCGCCATGCCGCTCTTCGTCAGGAAGCGCGCCGTGTCCTCGATCATCCTCAGGTTTTCCGCGAGCGGCTTCCCGAGCACCTCGCGCACCTGAAACGCGCAGCTCTTGCCGACGATCGACGCGATGTGCGCGCCGCTCTCGAGAATCGCGCGCAGCCCTAAGTCGTCCTCGGCGTTTCCGCCGGGCTTCCTCGTCATGCCGAACGCCGCGAGCCGCGCGTTTTTGAGCTTCAACTTGTCCCGGACGAAGCGGAACAGCTCCGCGTCCTTCGGGTTCGAAAACGGGTTTCCGGCCTCGATGTAGCCGACGCCGAGCGAGTCGAGCGCGCGCACGAGCTTGATCTTGTCCTCGAGCGAGAACACGACGCCCGCCGACTGCACGCCGTCGCGCAGCGTTGTGTCGAGAATCTCAATTGTGCGGACGTTCATCGGCATCCCTCCCATTCTGTGTTCAACCATTGTAGCAAGTTTTGTGTGGGTTGGCAAGGAAATAAACGTGAAGTCTGCGTTTTCACCGACTGTTATACATCCTCTAATCCCCCTCTAATCGCGCCGCATTGCGCTTTAATGTTTGTGGTATACTATACACAGCGTCGGCAGGACAAAAAGGGAGGAAGAAAAAATGACGAACTATGAAATGGTGGAACTGCTGCGCAACAAGGCCAACGTGAGCTACGAGGAGGCCAAGGCGGCGCTCGAGGCCGCGAACTGGGATCTGCTGGACGCGATCGTGCTCTTGGAGCGCGAGGGAAGGGTGCCCCAGGGCGGCGCCGAGTTTTCGACGAAGCAGCCCAAGGGCGACAAGAAGGACGAGGAGGAGCAGCGCGCGCACCGCGGCCCGTCCGCGTTCAAGCAGGGCATGCACGGCCTCGGGAACTTCTTCCGGCGCATGCTCAACTACGGCAACCGCAACTACGTCGTGGCGTCGAAAAACGGCAAGGAGATCATCTCGCTTCCGCTGACGGCGTTTGTGATCCTGCTGTTCCCGCTGTTCTGGCTGATCGTCGTGATGATGATCGTCAGCCTGTTCTTCGGCGTGCGCTATACCCTCGAGGGCTCGCACCCTTCCAATGAGAAGGTCAACGAGTACATACACAGGGCGGAGAGCGCGGCCGACCGCGTAAAGCACGAATTTCAGGGCGACGGGCAGGAACCCGGCGGGGACGCGTCGAAGTAACAGGCCATTCCCAACAGACGGAGGAAATGCGGCATGGCGGAGAAGATACTGATCGTCGAGGACGAGGAGAAGCTCGCGCGGTTCATCGAGTTGGAGCTCAAACACGAGGGCTATCTCGTCGACAAGGCCGCGG
>JAAYZL010000505.1 GCA_012514855.1 Clostridiales bacterium | reverse complement strand
GTGCTGCAACGGCGGTTGAAAGGCGTGAAGGGGCTGATCTTGCCCGTGGAGCCGAAAGGCCACCTGCATAACTTTTACAGCTACACATGCCGCATCGACATGGCGGCGATCGGCTGGACGGGCGATCCCACCCGCATGCGCGATGCCATCCTGATGGCTCTGAAGGCCGAGGGTGTTCCGGTCAGCGTCTGGCAGCGGTTCATCCTGCCGGCCATGACCGTGTTCCGCGCGAAGAACGCCTACGGGCGCGGCTGCCCGTGGTCCTGCAACGGCGCGGGGGATGGGGTTGTGTACGAACCGGCCGACTTCCCCGTGGCGCAAAAGCACGCCGACACCCACGTCAGCATGACCACCGCGCTGCGCGCGCCGAACGGACCGGACGTGGCTGAAAAGATTGGCGAGGCGTATGCCAAGGTGTTCGCCAACATCCAGGCGATCGACCCCGACCGCATCCTGGCGGATGCTGAATCCTGAACCGACCCCGAAATCGACCACCGGAGCCCTGATCCCATGAAACTGTCGATGATGTCCTACACATGGTCGCGCCAACCGGCGCATTTCGACCTGCCGCGCATGCTGCAGGTGACACGGGAACTCAACATGGCCGGCATCGATTTCGTGCGGCTGCACAACCGGACGGCAAAGGAGCTGCGGCGGATGGCGGACGATGCCGGGGTGAAGGTGGTGGCGCACACGTTCGTGGTCGACCTGAACTTCCCCGATGCGCAGGCGCGCCGGCCGGGCGGCGATGCGGCCAGGCGTTCGATCGAGGACGCGGTGACGCTCGGCGCGCCGGTGGCGATGATTGTCACGCCGCCAAAACCGGGCATGGACCGGCTTGCGGCCCGGCGGAATTGGATTGCCGGGCTGAAGGAGTTGCATCCCTTCGCGGAACAGGCGGGGGTTGCCCTGTCTATCGAGAACTTTCCGGGGGCGGCAAGCCCGTTCGTCGTCGCCGACGATTTCATCGAGGCGCTGCGGGAGGTGCCGGGGCTGAAGCTAACCTTCGACAACGCCAATGCCGCGAGCGGCGAGGATCCCGCCGAGTCGTTCCGCCGGTGCGCGGCGCACGTGGTCCACGCCCACTTCAAGGATTGGTACATGCGGGGCGCACCGGCGGAGGGCTACTGGCAGCAGTTGGACGGCCGGTACGCCAGGGCTGCCCTGATCGGCGAAGGCGCGGTCAACCACAAGGCCTGCCTGGCGGCCATGCGGGCGGCGGGATACCAAGGCTGCATCAACATCGAGTATGAGGGCAACGACTACACGCCCGAGGAAGCCTGCCGGCGCGCGGCCGCCACGCTGCGCGCGATGGACGAGGGCCTGTAGCAGCCGGGACGGCCCGGGGTTGCGCAATCGGCAAACCGTCGCCAGGCACGCAAAAGAACGCGATGGTCTGCCACACCTGACACGCGCAGACGGGAGGAAACGAACATGGAATCAGTTACACCCATGAATGAACTCAAGATCGGCTGGGCTTCGCGTGACGTGTCGACAACCAAACCGGTCAACATCCCCGGACAGTTTTCCATTCGCGTGTCGCGGGGAATCATCGACCCGGTCACCGTCACTGCGCTGGTGATCGACAACGGCGCGGACATCGCGATCTTCCTGTCCGGCGACTTCGTTTCAATTCAGTCCTACCTGGTGACCGAGGTGCGCGACGCGGTCGCGAAGCGGATTCCCGGTTTCCCCGTCGAGAAGATCCTGATGGGCTGCACGCATACCCACGCGGGTCCGAGCTACTACAAAAACGACGCATCCGCCGAAGTTCCTCACGACGACATCGAGATCGCGGACAGCAACGAATACCGGGCCTTTCTCGTGGCGCAGATCGCGGAGGCGATCGCGGAGGCGTACGCGGGGCGCGCGCCGGGCGGCATCGCCTACGGCTATGGCTACGCGGTCGCCGGCCACAGCCGGAGGGTCGTCTTTTTCGACGACCGCTCGAAGCGGCCCGGCGCGGGCGGTCAAACCGGCGTCATCGTCGAGGGCCACGCCGCCCAGTCCGGCAACACGAACGACCCGATGTTCAGCCACTACGAGGCCGGCGCGGACCATTTTGTCAACCTGCTCTACACGTTCGACCCGGCCGGGAAGCTGACGGGCGCGGTCGTGAACGTGCCGTGCCCCTCGCAGAACTCGGAGGCGGAACGGCGCCTGACCGCTTCGTTCTGGAACGAGGTTCGGGAGGATGTCCGCGCAAAACACGGCAACATCTTCCTGCTTCCCCAATGCGCGGCCGCCGGCGACCTCCATCCGCGCCTGCTCCACTACAAGCAGGCCGAGGCGCGGCGCTTCCGCCTCAAGTTTGGCGACGAGAATCCGAAGGAGGTGCAGGAGTACCTCCAGCGCAAGGACATCGCCACGCGCATCACCGCGGCCTTCGACGAGGTGCTCGCGTGGGCCCGGAAGGATATTCAGACCGCGCTGCCTCTGACGCACGTCGTGAAGACCATCGAACTGCACCGCCGCTTCATCACGGATGAGGAATACGCGAACGAGCTCAAGCAGTACGAGGAGCTCGCGAAGCTCGGCTTCAAGCAGGACGGCACGCCGGACGAAAAGCTTTCCTCCGATTCGAGACTCTGGACCCGCCGGCGCCGCTCGGAACGCATCCTCGAGCGGTATCGGATTCAGGCGGCGCAGCCCAGGCTCCCCATGGAACTGCACGCGATCCGTCTGGGCGACCTCGCCTTCGTTTCGAACTGCTTCGAGCTCTTCATGGACTACCAGCACCGCATCCAGGCGCGCAGCCCGTTCGTGCAGACGTTCGTCGTGCAGCTCTGCGGAACGCCCCACGAAGGCACGGGTGGCTATCTCGCCACCGAACGGGGCGCATGGGGCAAGGGCTACAGCGCGTGCCAATACTGCAACCAGGTCTCCCCGCAGGGCGGACAGGAACTCGTGGAGGAGACCCTGCGCGCGCTGCAGGCGATTCACGAGGCGCCGACGGTGTGAGTCGCGTTTTCCGGGTATCTCCCGCTACCACGGCGCCCGGAGCGCGACGGGGCACAACAGACGTACCTGCGAACGCCTCTTCGCGCTCCTTGCATCCGTGCCGCGGCGCGTCTACAATATGCTCTGCTACGCGCGCGATGGGGCATGAAATAACGGCGAAAGGTCCGGTTCCGTTCCGTGAAAAAACGGACAGGTATTTCGGCGGCTGATCCGAACCGCCGGCCAGGCGGCGGGTGCGAACTCCTCCGCCTCGAAAAGGGGCTCACTGCGGCGCTCCCGGCGATCCACAGCATGGGATCCATGATGTTCGATCCCATATGGGCCGAGCGCGTGCATGTGTCGGACCGTTGCGAACTGCTGCACGTCATTCGCGGCACGGTTCGCCTGGAAATGGCACCCCGCACGTTTGTGGGGGGCGTGGGCGCGACGTTGCTGGTGCCGCCGCACACCGCCCACAGGGACCGGTTCGACCTGCGCGAGGGTCTGGAGGTCATCTACTGCGCCTTCATGTGGCCGCGGACAAAGGCCTACCTGGAGGTGGTTCACAACGCCGATCTGCTGCGACTGACTGAGCCCCAGAAGGCCGAAGTCGGCATTCTCTTCGACCAGTTGCGGTCCGATCGGGGCGGCATGTCCACGGGCGACCTCCTGGTGACGCGTGTTCGGCTCTTGTCCGTGCTGTTGCTCCTCCTGCGAGGGGTCGTGAGCTGCGAACGGCAGCAGCCGGAGCCGGGGACGGGACGACGGGCGCTGATGCAGCGGGCCAAGGCCTTCATCGCGGGCAATTACCAGAAACCGGTCTCGCTCGACATGATCGCCGCGGC
>JAAYZL010000504.1 GCA_012514855.1 Clostridiales bacterium | reverse complement strand
GCGTCGAGAAACCCGCTGCTGGTGCTGATGGTGGGCACGATGAGCAACGTATTCAAGGAGGTCATCACCGCCGGCATCTTCGTCAAGGGCGGCATCGACGACGGAATCCTGCGCCACCGGAGGATACTGGACGCGCTGAAGACCCGCTCGGCCGACCGCGCCGCGCACATGATGTACTCGCACCTCTACCATTCCGAGATGAACATGGTCGCCTACCTCGAGGAACACGCATCCCCCGAACGACCCGATAACCATGCGGGAATACTGCATGAAATAAAGAAGGAGGAACTCCCATGAAAAAGCTGCTTTCCCTCATGCTCGTCGCGCTCCTGATGCTCTCGATGTCCGGCGCGCTCGCGCAGGATCTGGGCGCCCCGGTCAAGATGATCGTCAGCCTGACCGCCGTCTCCACGGACACCCACGCGAGGTCGATGCTCGAATTTGAGAAGTACGTCGAGGAAGCCTCGGGCGGCAACATCGACGTCGAGGTCTACACCGACGCCGTGCTCTTCACGCAGGAGGAGGAGGTCGTGGCCGTGGCCGGCAACGACGCGCAGATGTCCCTGATCAGCGCGAGCTGGCTGACGACGGGCTCGCCGTGGATCGGCATGTTCGCCGCGGGCTACACGTTCAAGAGCTACGACCACATGACGGCGGTTCTCAACGGCGAGATCGGCCAGGAGGCCTTCGCCCGCGTCGCCGAGGAGCAGGGCGTGCTGCCGCTGGGCGCGTGGTACCTGGGCTCCCGCCAGATTTCGCTGTCCGAGGACAGGGCCATCAAGACCCCCGAGGACCTGAACGGCGTCAACCTGCGCATGCCCAACTCCGAGGCATGGCTCGAGCTCGGCCGCGCGCTCGGCGCGAATCCGACGCCGATCTCGTTCTCGGAACTGTACCTGGCGCTGCAGACCGGCGTCGTCGACGGCCAGGACAACCCGCTGCCGACCGTCGAGAGCGCGAAGTTCTACGAGGTGCAGAAGTCGATCACCATCACGAACCACCTGGTCGACTCCGTGTGGCCGGCGATCAACCTCGATTTCTGGAACGGCTTGACCGCGGCGCAGCAGCAGATCATCCGGGACGGCGTCGAGGCCGGCCGCAAGTTCTGCGACGAGACGAACCTCGCCCGCGAGGCGAACCTCGTGGCGTTCTTCAAGGAGAAGGGCCTGTCCGTCTACGAGGCCGACCTGGACGCGTTCTCGGAGCACGTGATCGCCCACTACCTCAACATCCCGATGTCCGCGAACTGGGACCTCGAGCTGCTTGAGAAGATTCAGGCGATGGGCTGACCGGATACATTCACGGCGGGGTCGCGGTGAGCGCCGCGGCCCCGCCCAATGGGAGGGATTTCCATGGATTCCCTGCGAAAGACGCGCGACATACTGCGCGACATCGTGGAGCTGTATATCCCCGCGGCGGCCTTCATCATCATGTTCGTGATGTTCGTCGTGCAGATTTTCTTCCGCTATGTGCTCAGGAATCCCTTGGACATGGCGTATGAGATTACGGTTTCCTGCTACCTGTGGCTGGTGATCCTGGGCGCGTGCTACGCGCAGCGCGACCGCTCGCACGTCGTGTTCACGCTGATCACCGACAAAATGCCGCTGCGCCTGCGCGCGTTCTGCACGTTTTTCGGCGGCCTGCTGATCGCGTTCGCGTTCACCTGGTCGTTCGTCCCCAGCGTCGAGTTCGTGGGCTTCATGGCCCGCCAGAAGACGAGCTCGCTCAAGATCGGCCTGAACATCGTCTACGCGCCGTACATCCCCTTCCTCGCGCTGATGATACTGTATATGCTGCGCGACATGGTCACCGACTTCAAGGTGTTCACCGGGCTCGCGTCCGAGGAGGACATCCGGACGTATCTGCGCAACAACATGAACGAGGCCGAGCAGGCCCTCGAAAACGCGAAGGGGGCCGTCGAATTATGAGCTTGCCGCTGATCGTATTCATGATCGTCTTTGTGCTGATCTTTCTGCTGCGCATGCAGATTCCGCTGGGGCTGATGACCGCGTGCATGTTCTACTTCATCGTCGCCGGCACCCCGATCAAGATGGTCGGCCAGCAGACGCTGAAGACCTTCTACACGAACTACACCATCATCGCGGTCCCATTGTTCATCTTCGCCGCGAACGTGATGAACACCGGCAAGGTCACCGACAAGATCTACGGCTTCGCGCTCGGCCTCGTCGGGCGGTTCAAGGGCGGCCTCGGCCACGTGAACATCCTGGGCTCTTTGGTGTTCGCGGGCATGACCGGCTCGGCGATCGCGGACGCGAGCGGCCTGGGCAAGATGGAGATCGAGCACATGAAGAAGGAGGGCTACGACCCCGGCTTCTCCTGCGCGATGACCGCGTCCTCCGCCGTGCTCGGCCCCACGTTCCCGCCGAGCATCCCGATGGTCATCTACGCGATGTACTCCGGCGTCTCCGTCGGCGCGCTGTTCCTGGGCGGCATGATCCCGGCGATCCTGCTGACCGTCGCGCTGATGGTCTACGTCGCGATCATCGCGCAGAGGCGCAATTACCCGACCTCCGTGCGCATGGGCTTCCGGAAATTCCTGCGCTCGACGCTCGCCGCGATCCCGGCGCTTCTGACCCCGGTCGTGCTGCTCACGGGCATCTACACCGGCATCATGACGCCCACCGAGGCCGGCGCGGTCGCGGGCTTCTACGCGCTGATCGTCGCGGCCGTCGTCTACCGCATGCTCGGCTGGCAGGATTTGAAAAATATCCTGAAGGAGACGGTCAAGGGCGTGGGCACGGTCTCTTTGATGATCGGCGCCGCCGCGTGCATCAACTACATCGTCGCGGTCGAGCAGGTCTCGGTGAACGCCGCGAACCTGATCATAGGGCTGACGCAGAACAAGTACATGTTCCTGTTCATCGTCAACGTGGCGATACTGATCCTCGGCATGTTCATCGACACGTCGGTGATCCAGATGGTGTTCGTGCCGCTGATGATCCCGATCGCGACGGCGATGGGCATCGACCTTCTGCACTTCGGCCTCGTCGCCATCTTCAACATGATGATCGGGCTGTGCACGCCGCCGTTCGGGATGCTGCTGTTCATCACCTCCGGCGTCAGCGGAACACCGCTCAAGAGCATCGTCAGGGAGATCTGGTGGCCGCTCGCCGCGATGATCGCCGTGCTCGCGATCCTCACCTACGTGCCGGACGTCGTGCTGTTCCTGCCGCGCGTGCTGCTCGGATACGGGGCGTAAAAGCGTTGAAAAACTTCGTTTTTCAACGCGGAGGGCCGGTCGCCTGAAATTCTCACGAATTTCCGTGCGGCGACCGGAGGGGGTCGGCATTTCTCTCCAACAACGCAAGCGTTGTCTCCCGAGAAAT
>JAAYZL010000503.1 GCA_012514855.1 Clostridiales bacterium | reverse complement strand
CGCAACAGGAGGATACACCCATGCGCAAACCCATCATTGCCGGAAACTGGAAGATGAACAAGGTCCCCGCCGAGGCGGTCGAACTGGTCAAGGCGCTAATCCCGCTTGTCAAGGACGCCCAGTGCGACGTCGTCGTCTGCCCGCCGGCGGTGTGCCTGAGCGCGGTCGCGGACGCCGTCAAGGGGACGAATGTCAAGCTCGGCGCGCAGAATGTGCACTTTGCGCAGAGCGGCGCGTACACGGGCGAACTGTCGGTCGATATGCTGAAGGCCGTCGGCTGCGAATATGTGATCGTCGGCCATTCCGAGCGCCGCCAGTTCTTCGGCGAGACCGACAAGACCGTCAACCTGCGCGCGACCGCCGCCGTCAAGGCGGGGCTCACCGCCATTGTGTGCGTGGGCGAGATGAAGGACGAGCGCGTCGACGGCTACACGAACGCGATTGTGACCTATCAGGTGCAGATGGCGCTCAAGGGCCTGACCGCGGAGGAGCTCGACAGCGTCGTCGTCGCCTACGAGCCGGTCTGGGCGATCGGCACGGGGCTGACCGCGACCGACGAGCAGGCGAACGAGACGATCGGGGTCGTGCGCCGGGCGATTGCGGCCGTCTACGGCGAGGATGTCGCGGACAAGGTGCGCATACAGTACGGCGGCAGCATGAAGGGCTCGAACGTCAAGGGGCTGATGGCGCAGCCGGAGATCGACGGCGGGCTGATCGGCGGGGCGTCTTTGAAGGCGGCCGATTTCGCCGAGGTGGTGAACTTCTGATGGGCATGACCGCGCTTCTGATCCTCGACGGCTTCGGCATCGGCTCGGACGACCCGAGGTCGAACGCCATACTCGCGCAGGGCACGCCGAACATCGACCGGCTGCGCGAGAAGTACAGCTTCACGTCGATCGGCGCGTCCGGCCTCGACGTCGGCCTGCCCGACGGCCAGATGGGCAACTCCGAGGTCGGCCACACGAACATCGGCGCGGGCCGCGTCGTCTACCAGATGCTGGTCAAGATCACGAAGGACATCAAGGACGGCGTGTTCTTCGAAAACCCGGCGCTTCTCGCGGCGATGGAGAACTGCGGGAAAACCGGCGCGGCGCTGCACCTGATCGGGCTGGTGTCGCCCGGCGGCGTGCACTCGCACACCGACCATTTGTACGGCATCCTCGAGATGGCGAAGCGCCGCGGGGTCGAAAAGGTCTATGTGCACGCGCTGCTCGACGGGCGCGACGTGCCGCCGGACTCCGGCTGGGAGTACGTCAAGGAGCTCGTCGAGAAGATGGCGGAGTTGGGCGTCGGCAGGGTCGCGACCGTCATGGGGAGGCTCTACGCGATGGACCGCGATTTCGCGTGGGAGCGCGTCGGCAAGGCGTACGCCGCGATGGTCTACGGAACGGGTGTGCAGGCGCTCGACCCGGTGCAGGCGATCCTCGACTCCTACAAGGTCGTCGACGAGGCCGGAAAGCACCTGACGGACGAGTTCATGCTGCCGACCGTCATAGACCCCGAGGGCACGGTCAACCCCGGTGACTCGGTCGTGTTCTTCAACTTCCGCCCCGACCGCGCGAGGGAGATCACGCGCGCGTTCGTCGATCCCGACTTCAAGGGGTTCGAGCGCAAAAGGGGCTTCTTCCCGCTGACCTACATTTGCATGGCGCAGTACGACGCGACGATGCCGAACGTGCTCGTCGCCTACCCGCCCGAGGCGCTGACGATGACGATGGGCGAGTACCTGTCGAAGCGCTCCAAGACGCAGCTTCGCATCGCCGAGACGCAGAAGTACGCGCACGTGACGTTCTTCTTCAACGGCGGCGAGGAACTGACGTTCCCCGGCGAGGACCGGATCCTCGTGCCGTCGCCGCCGTCCGACCTCGTGCCGACGTTCGACCTGAAGCCCGAGATGAGCGCCTACGAGGTCGCCGAGCGCGCGGTCGAGTGCGTGCTCTCCGGGAAGTACGACGTGATGATTCTGAACTTCGCGAACTGCGACATGGTCGGGCACACCGGCATCATGGACGCGGCGAAGAGGGCGGTCAAGGCGGTCGACGAGTGCGCCGGAAGGGTCGTCGAGGCGGTGCTTCAAATGGGCGGCAAGGCGATCATCACCGCCGACCACGGAAACGCCGACCAGATGATCGACCCCCTCTCCGGCGGCCCGTTCACCGCGCACACGACGAACCCGGTGCCGGTGATCGTGATCG
>JAAYZL010000502.1 GCA_012514855.1 Clostridiales bacterium | reverse complement strand
TCGATGGCCGGAATCAGCGATACGGCAATGTGGGGGAGGTGTTTCAGCGCCTCCGCGGCGCCCCGGACGGAGTCGTGGTCGGCGATCGCGATCACGCGTATGCCGCGCGCGGCCGCCAGTTCGATCAGCTCGCGCGGCGTGTCGGTCCCGTCCGAAAACGTCGAGTGCAGGTGCAGATCGGCGTACATAAAACCTCCCCTTTTCAACGAAATTCCGCGCGGAAGCGCCCCCGCCTCCGTGCGGCTCTTTTTTTGGTTGCTCCACTCTGACGACCGCGTACAGGTCCCTGTCCCGCAAGGCGGTCGTCCAGTGCGTCCGCGCGACGCCGCCCGGCGGCGAACCGTCCCCATGCGCCGCCGCGGGCAACCGGAGCGCCGTGCCCGCGAGCGGCGCCGCGACGTCCGCCGCCGCATTCTCCTCGATCAGCGCGACGTAGGCGCGGTGCAGCCCGGATTTGAACAGTATAAACCATTCCCCGCGCCAAATCAACCTCCCGGATGGGGAAATCTTCCATAGAGGTGGGCGCGCTCGTCCGTCTGCGCGAAAAGCGCCCCCGGAGGGCTGAAAAATCCCGGAGCGCAATCCCATCCCGAGGATGAAGGAATTTGCGCGAAAATGTCGAATACTGATCCGTGACCGGAAAACGCACAAGGGAAGGGCCGCCTATGTTCGCAGCCGAAAGACGCAAGAAGATCAAGGAGATACTGCTGGAGTACGGGCACATCGACGTCAACACGCTGTGCTCGCTGTTGAGCGTCTCCGTGGCGACGGTGCGCAGGGACCTCGATACGCTCGAGCGCGAGGGGTTTCTCCTGAAGGAACACGGCGGCGCGCTGCTCAACGAGAGCGAGGTTCCGCCGCCGGGCGAGGTGCTTCTGAACCTGAACGCCGACCTCTATTCCGCGGAAAAGCGCCAGATCGGGCGCGTCGCGGCGAACCTCGTCAACGAGGGCGAGGCGGTGTTCATCGGCTCCGGCAGCACCTGCCTGTGCTTCGCCCGCGAGCTTCCGGACATGCGCGTGATCGTCGTGACGAACAGCCTGCACGTGGCCGCGGTGACGGCCTCGAAGCATATGGTCTCGACGGTGCTGCTCGGCGGCGACGTGGAATTGAGCGACGGCCTGCTCGCCAGCCGCGGCATGTACGCGGAGGAGAACATCCGCAACATGTTCGTCGACAGGGCGTTTCTGTCGGCGCAGGGCGCGTCGATCGCGGTCGGCTACACGATGAGCAGCCGCGAGCAGGCGGCGCTCTACAAGCGCGTGGTCGAGCGCGCGGCGGAGGTCGTGATGCTGATGGACTACTCGAAGCTCGGCCGGCGAACCCTCGTGCCGCTCGCGCCGCTGACGGCGTTCCGCCGCGTCGTCTCCAACAACCAGATCGACGAGAAATACCGCGCGTTTTACGTAGAGAACGGCATAAAGCTCTACACATCGCCGTAGCCGGGGGCGCACGATGCAACAGCAGGTTTTTCTGGAACTTTCCGACATCACGAAGCGGTACGGCGACGTCGAGGCGCTCTCGGGCGTCAGCGTCCGGATTTGCCGCGGGGAGATCGTCGGCGTGATCGGCGAAAACGGCTCCGGCAAGACGACGCTTTTGAACATCATCGCGGGCGTCTTCCCGCCGGAGGACGGCGCTATGCGCGTGGACGGGCAGGTCTACAAGCCGCGCACGCCCGCGGACGCCGACAAACTGGGCATCGTGTCCGTGATGAACACGCCGAACCTCGTCGGGACGCTCTCGGTCGCCGAGAACGTGATGCACGACCGGTATCCCCGAAACCGGCTGGGCATGATCGACTGGCGGGCGCTCTTCGAAAAGTGCCGCCAACTGTTTTCCGAGCTCGGCATACCGATCGACCCCGGCACGCCCGCCGACCGGCTCGGCATGCGCGAAAAGCGGCTCGTGGAGCTCGTGCGCGCGTACCGCTCCGGCGCGCGATTGGTGCTCCTGGACGAGCCGGACCTCTCGGGCGAGGACGAGCGCTTCTCGACGACGATGAACCTGCTTAGGCGCGTGACCGCGCGCGGCGGCAGCGTGCTCGTTACGACGCACCGGATTCAGACGATCCTCGAGATCGCCGACCGCGTGACGATCCTGGACGAGGGGCGCGTGCGGCTGACCGAGTCGAGCGACGCGCTCGACCAGGAGGCGGTGCTGAAATTGCTCGACGACCCGCGCAAGGACGTCTACCCGAAGCTGCGCGCGCTCGCCGGCAAACCGGTGCTCAAGCTCGACGCCCTCTCGACCGGCG
>JAAYZL010000501.1 GCA_012514855.1 Clostridiales bacterium | reverse complement strand
CCCGTTATTCCTTCTCTGTATCGTTTTCAAGGTTCGCCCGCCGCCCTCCCGGTTCCCCCTCCGGGGCGCCCCGTTTCAAGCGGCAAAAGTTATTATAGCAAAGTGGGCATCACTTGTCAACACCTTTTTTGCATTTCCAAGTACCGACATTTTGTTGGCGCGCGCAAAACCGACCACAACATCTCGCGGTTTCAATCCGTTTCACAAAAAAATCGCCCGCCGCCCGGCGGGCAAAAGTTTGTTAAGAATTGGGTTTCTTGCGGGCGAGCGCGAACAGCACCGGCATCAAAAGCACCAGCGCCGCGAGCGTCGAGAGCTCCATCGCCGGAACGCCGCCGGGGGTGGCCATCGCGGGCGCCGCCGCGCCGGGCCACTCGAAGCGCGCCGCGACGATGCCAAAGCAGACCGCCGCCGCAAACGCGCGCGCCGCGATGTACTCGCGCCAGCGCAATCAGAGCGGCTTCAGGATCGCCATGTTCTGCGCGGCGATGCACAGCCCCGAGAACCCGGTGATCGCGGCGACGATCGCCCAGCTCGCGCCGATCTCCGCCGCCTCCGCAGCTCCCGACGGCATGTCGAGCACATAGAGCAGCGCCCGCCCCGCGTTTTCCCCCGCGAGCCGCGCGAGCAATCCCGCGCCGACCGAGAACATCACCATGTAGCCGCAGACCTGCAGGATGTTCAGAACCGCCATGCGCACCGGCTTCTCCGCCTCGTCCAGTTCGGTCGGCGGCACGAGCTCGGCCTCCGCGGAGAAGCACCCGCGCAATGCGAACCCGGTCAAAATCTGCGCCGCGACCTGCGCGATGATCAGCCACAGCCCGAACTCCGGCGAGCCGAACAGCGCGACGCCGACGCCGGACATCAGATACACCGGCGACGCGCCGGTCGTCATCAGCGCCATCCGCTTGAACTCGCCCCTCCGCATGCCGCCGCCGACGCGCGCCGATGCGAGCGCGCCCGCGGGGGAGCCCGCGAGCATCCCGGTGAACACCGCCGCCGCCGCGCTGCCCGGCAGCTTGAACAGCGGCCGCATGATCCCCCCGAGCGCGCGCTCGTACGCGCGCCGCGCCGCCGGGCACGTCAAAGACGGCAGCAGCGCCAGAAACGGGAACAGCGACGGGCCCACCGAATACGCCCAGGTGCGCATCGCGCGCTGCGCGGAAAAGAGCGCCTCTCCGGGCCACACCAACATCAGAAACACCAGGATCAGCGCGCCGAGAAACTTTGCCACCACCCACAGCCTGCGCACCCCGATCACCTCCGGGTTATCCTATGCTTGATCTTGCGCCGGAACCCCTGGCGGTGTTATAATAATCCGGAAGGGGAAGGGGGGCATGCCCGTGCGGCTGGACAGGCTGCTCTCGGCGACCGGCGTTTCGCGCGCGGAGGCGCGGGGCGCGATCCGGGCGGGGCGCGTGCGGGTCGGGGGCGAGGTCGTCCGCGACGCGGGAATGCACGCGGAGGCGAAGGACGTGCTCGTCGACGGCCGCCCGCTCGAACCGCCCGGCGAACTGCACCTGATGCTCAACAAGCCCGCGGGCGTCGTGACCGCCGCGAGGGACAATGTGAGCGACACGGTGTTTTCGCTGCTGCCGGACGAGTTCCGCCGCCGCGATCCGTCGCCGGTCGGCCGGCTCGACAAGGACGTCACGGGGCTGTTGCTGTTCACGACCGACGGCGAGCTCCTGCACCGGCTGATCTCGCCGAAGCGGACGGTCGAAAAGGTCTACCTCGCCGAGGTCGAGGGCACCCCGGGCGCGGACGACGCGCGGATGTTCGCCGAGGGCGTGCGGCTTTCGGACTTCACGGCGAAGCCCGCGCGCTTGGAGGTCGCAGGCGACGGGCTCGCGCTCCTGACCGTCACCGAGGGCAAGTTCCATCAGGTCAAGCGGATGTTCGCGGCGATCGGCCACCCGGTCCTGTCGCTGAAGCGGCTGTCGGTCGGCGGCGTGACGCTCGACCCCGCGCTCCCCGAGGGCGGCTTCCGAATGCTCAACGAATCCGAGGTCTCGGCGCTGTACGCGGCCGCCGGGCTCGAAAGGAAATGACGATGTCCGAACACTACTACACCCCGTCGCCGTCCTCGAGGCACGACGAAAAAAGCGTCGAGATTTCGGCGCTGGGCGAAGTGCTCCGGTGCGCGACCGACGCCGGCGTGTTCTCGCGCGGCGGGCTCGACGCCGGCACGCGGATCTTGATCGAGGCGCTGCCGGCGCTCTCCGGTCGGGTGCTCGACCTCGGCTGCGGCTGGGGCGCGCTCGGCGGGCTGCTCGCGAAGAAGTACCCGGACGCCGAGTTCGTGCTGACGGACGTCAACGGGCGCGCGGTCGAGCTGGCGGCCCTGAACCTCCGGCAAAACGGCCTCAAAAACGCGCGCGCGGTCCGGGGCGACGGGTTTGAATCCGTCGAGGGGCCGTTCGACTGGATTTTGACGAACCCGCCGATCCGCGCCGGAAAACAGGTGATCTACGGCCTGTTCCGCGACGCGCTAAAATACCTCGCGCCGGGCGGCAAACTCGTGGTCGTCATCCGCAAGCAGCAGGGCGCGAAGTCCGCCGAGGCGTTTCTGTCGGAGATTTTCCCGCGCGTCGAGGCGATCGACAAGAGCGGGGGTTACTGGGTACTGCAGACAATGTCTGCGGATACACAAGTATAGGAGGATATAAGATGAAGGAAAACCGTCTGAACCGCGTCGTCCGGGGCATGGAGGCGCTGGGCCTCGAACAGATTCTCGTCAGTTCGCCCGCGTCGGTATACTATCTGACCGGCGCGTGGGTCGAGCCGGGGGAGCGGATGCTGGCGCTCCACATCCACAAAAGCGGCGACGTCCGGCTGTACGCGAACCGGATGTTCGCGCTCAAGGGAAACGTCGGCGCGGAGCTCGTCGAATTCGACGACACCGAGGACTCCGCGAAAATCCTCGCGGACGCGCTTCGGCCCGGCGCGATCGGCGTCGACAAGCTCTGGCCGAGCCAGTTCACGATCCGGCTGATGGACGCGCGGAGCGACATCCGCCCGGTGCTCGGCTCGAAGCCGGTCGACGACGCGCGGATGTTGAAGGACGCCGAGGAAATCGCGCTGATGCGGGAGAGTTCGCGCAAAAACGACGTCGCGATCGCGCGCGCGATGGAGGCCGTCGTGCCCGGCGCGACAGAAAGCAGCGTCGCCGACGCCTACGCGCGCGCCGCGCAGGAACTCGGGGCGGGCTCGGGCTTTCCTCCGCTCGTCTGCTTCGGCAAGAACTGCGCCGAGCCGCACCATTCGACGGACAATACGGAGCTCCGCCCCGGCGACTCGGTGATCCTGGACGTCGGGCTCTCGTGGAACCGCTATTTCAGCGACATGACGCGCACCGCGTTCTTCGGCGAGCCGACGGACGAGCAGCGGCGCGTCCACGACCTCGTCGTCAAGGCGAACGCCGCGGGCCGCGCGGCGGCAAGGCCGGGCGTCATGATGAAGGAAATCGACCGCGCCGCGAGAAAGGTCATCGAGGACGCGGGCTACGGGCCGCACTTCATCCACCGCACCGGCCACGGCATCGGCCTCGAGGTGCACGAGCCGCCGGACGCGAGCGCCGTGAGCGAGACGATCGCCGAGCCCGGCATGGTGTTCTCGGTCGAGCCCGGCGTCTATCTGCCCGGCCGCTTCGGCGTGCGCGAGGAGGATTTGGTGCTGATCACCGAGGACGGCGCGGAGACGCTCAACCGCTTGCCGCACGAACTTCGCGTGCTCGGATAACCCGCGGAAAGGTGGCGACCCTGTGGAATTTGAGTTCATCGAGCACATGGGCGGCATGGACATACGCATGTTCGTCGTGACGATCTACAAGCGCCAGACGCACTTTCACAGCGACATCGAAATCCTCTTGCCGCTGGAGGGGTCGGTGATGATCGACGTCTCCACGCGGCGCAGCGTCGTCGAGGCCGGCGAGTTCTTCATCGTCAACCGCAACGAGGCGCACTCGCTGGTTCGCACCGAGCACCCGAACGTGCTGCTGGTCCTGCAGTTCAGCCCGAACTTCTCGAAGGACTACTACCCGCAGCTCTCGCGCATCCGCATCCGGCAGCACCACATCGTGCCGAAGTGGATGCCGAAGCTGCATCAGGAGCTGAAGGCGGCGTTCGCGTTCATGCTGCGCTGGATGGGCGAAAAGCGCGAGGGATACCAGCTCGCGCTGATGAGCGGGCTGAACGCGGTCGCCTGCGCGATCGTGCGCCACGGCGTCTACGAGAGCCAGAGCGCCGAAAAGCCGACCGGCGAGGAAAAGACGCGCGCGAGGCTGACGAGCATCGTCGACTACATCCAGAAAAACTACACGCACAACGTGTCCCTCGCCGAGCTCTCGAAGGCCGAGAACATGGACATGACCTATCTGTCGCACTTCATCAAAAAGCAGCTCGGCATCTCCTTTCGCGAATACGTGAACCGGCTCCGGCTCGAGCGCGCGGTCGACCTGGTGACGAACACGCGCATGCGCATGATCGACGTGTGCGTCGACTGCGGCTACTCCGACTACCGCTACCTCAACAAGGCGTTTTTGCAGGAATTCGGCATGACGCCGGCGCAGCTTCGCGAAAAGGGGCTCGTGTCGAGGCCGCTGATCTTCTCCGACAACGACCCGGAGGGCGCGGGCGAGCACAGCTACGTGAACCTCGTCGCGGTCTACCAGCGCGTGCTCGAACAGCTCGACGCGGCAGACAGTTCCGCGCAAATCCATCCATTTTTCTAGGAAATCACAAAATAATCTGCAACCCAAACCAAAACCATGCAGGCGTTACTTTGTTAACTGTGGTATCATGGCTACAATAAGATACGGAAAATATTCCGGTGAATACGCCAAACATTCCGGAAATATTTGGGGCGTTGCGCCGGGAAGTGGAATTTTCGAGGACAGATCAAGCGGAAAGGGCGGGTTTTCATGGGCAGGAAATTGTACTACGGCATGGTCGGCGGAGGCCCCGGCGCGTTCATCGGCGACGCGCACCGGCGCTCGATCAATCTGGACGGCATGGCGGAATTGGTCGCCGGCTGCTTTTCGAGGCGCTACGAGGGGACGCTCGAGACCGGGACGGCGCTCGGCGTCTCTGCGGACAGGTTGTACCGGAGCTTCGAGGAGATGGCGGCCGCGGAAGCTAAGCGCGAGGACGGGATCGACTTCGTCGTCGTCGTGACGCCGAACAACTCGCATTACGCGGCGTGCAGGGCGTTCCTCGAGGCCGGCATCCACGTGAGCTGCGACAAGCCGCTCTGCGTGAACTCCGGGCAGGCGCTTGAATTGGAGCGGATTGCGAAGGAGAAGGGGCTGCTGTTTCTCGTGACCTACACCTACGCGGGCCACGTGACCGCGAAGCACGCGCGCGAGATCATCAGGAGGGGCGACATCGGGCGCATCCGCACCGTCGCGGCCGAGTACCCGCAGGGCTGGCTCGCGAACGAGGGCGAGTGGGGCGGCAAGCAGGGCTCGTGGCGCTGCGACCCCGCGCAGTCGGGCGACACGAACTGCCTGGGCGACATCGGAACCCACATCGAGAACACCGTCGCCATGATGACCGGACTCAAGATCAGGCGCGTGCTCGCGAAGATGGACAAGGTCGTCCCCGGAAGGCTTCTCGACGACAACGACTTCGTGCTCGTCGAGTACGAAAGCGGCGCGACCGGCATGTACTGGTCGAGCCAGATCGCGATCGGCCACGACAACAGCCTGCGCGTTCGCATCTACGGCGACGGCGGCTCGATCCAGTGGTTCCAGGAGGAGCCGGAGAAGATCACCGTCATCGGGAAGGACGGCTCTTTGACCGAGCACCACCGCGGCCACGGCACGATCGCCGCGAACGCGGCGAAGTACGCCAGGCTGCCGAGCGGCCACCCGGAGGGCTGGATCGAGGCGATGGCGAACCTCTACCGCAGCTTCTTCGAGTGCATTCACGCGAAGGAAGCCGGGACATTCGCCGAGGACATGGTCGACTTCCCGACGGTTTCCGACGGCGCGGACGGCGTGCGCTTCGTCGAGGCGTGCCTGAAGTCCGCGCGCGGCGGGAACGTATGGGTGGAACTGTAAAAAACGACATCATATAGGAGGAAATGAACATGGCAAGACCCATTACGCTTTGCACCGCCCAGTGGGCGGATCTGCCGCTTGACGAACTGTGCAGGGTCGCCAGGCAGATGGGCTACGAGGGCCTCGAGCTCGCGACGTGGGGCCCGATCGACGTCAAGCGCGCCTCGGAGGACCTTGCCTATGTGCAGGAGGTCAAGGACACGCTCGCGAAGTACGGCCTGGGCTGCTGGGCGATCGCCGCGCACGTGCCGGGCCAGTGCGTCGCGGACCTCTGGGACCCGCGGCTCGACGGCTTCGCGCCCGCGGAGTGCTCCGGAAAGCCGGAATTGATCCGCAAGTGGGGAACCGAGCAGATGATGCTGACCGCGAAGGCCGCGTTCAACATGGGCGTCAAGGTCGTCACCGGCTTCATGGGAAGCCCCATCTTCAAGTATTTCTACTCGTTCCCGCAGACCTCCGAGGAGATGGTCGAGGCGGGCTTCCGGGAGGTCAGGGAGTGCTGGACGCCGATCTTCGACGAGTTCGACAAGTACGGCGTCAAGTTCGCGCTCGAGGTGCACCCGGGCGAGATCGCGTTCGACTACTGGACGTTCAAGAAGCTGCTGGAGACCTTCGACTACCGCGAGACGCTCGGCTGCAACTTCGACCCGTCGCACCTCGTGTGGCAGATGGTCGACCCGTGCATGTTCCTCGAGGACT
Organism: Clostridiales bacterium; assembly: GCA_012514855.1. The sequence continues at coordinate 1,433 of JAAYZL010000501.1, read as the reverse complement.
TCATCGAACGCGTCTATCACGTGCACGCGAAGGACTGCAAGGTAAACTACAACGGCCGCAACGGGTGCCTGGGCTCCCACATCGCCTTCGGAGACGTCAGGCGCGGCTGGAACTTCGTGTCGCTCGGCCACGGCGACGTGGACTTCGACGGCATCTGCCGCGTGCTCAACCAGGGCGGCTATCAGGGCCCGCTGTCCGTCGAGTGGGAGGACTCCGGCATGGACCGCGTCTACGGCGCGACCGAGGCGTGCGAATTCCTGAAAAAGTACAACTTCGAGGTCTCGAAGGTCGCGTTCGACTCGGCGATCAAGACCGACGCCTGATTTTTGCCCGCGCGCGGCGGGGTGCGCATTGCGCCGCTTCCCCCGCCGCGCGGCCTTTCCCCGAGCGGACAAAGGAGCGCGTTCCATGGCCGAAGCGATTTTCCGGTTGAATTGCATTTCGAAGACCTTTCCCGGCGTCAAGGCGCTCTCGCGGATCGACTTCGACCTGTTTCCGGGCGAGGTGCACTGCATCTGCGGCGAAAACGGCGCGGGAAAGTCGACGCTCATAAAGATTTTGTCCGGCGCGTATCAGCCCGATCCCGGCGGCTCGGTCGAGTTCGAGGGGAAGAGGATGGTGCTGACGCCGAGGCTAGCGCTGGAGCTCGGCATCCAGACGATCTATCAGGAGTTCAACGTGTTCCCGGAATTGAGCGTCACCGAGAACATCTTCGCCGGGCTTGAGATCGTCGGCCGCGGCATGGTCGTCAACCGCGCCGAGATGCGCAAAAAGGCGCAGGACGCGCTAAACTACCTCCGCTGCCGCTTCAGCCCCGACGCGCTCGTCGGCGAGCTCTCCAGCGGCGAAAAGAAGCTCGTCGAGATCGCGAAGGCCATCGTGTTCCAGCGAAAGATCGTCGTGCTCGACGAGCCGACCGCGAGCTTCTCGGTCTCGGAGATCGAGATGCTGCTCGACGTCGTCAAAAAGGTCGCGGCCTCCGGAATCGCGGTCGCCTACATATCGCACCACCTGGACGAGGTGTTCCGCCTGGCCGACCGGATCACGATCCTGCGCGACGGCATGAAGATACTGACCGCGAACGCGGGCGAGATCGACGAGCAGGGGCTGGTGCGCAACATGGTCGGCCGCGACGTCAGCGCGTTCTACAGCCGCCAGTTCTTCCCGCGGGGAAAAGCGGCGATCGAGGCGCGCAACCTCTGCGGAAACGGCGTCTCGGACATCAGCTTCACCGCCTGCCGCGGCCAGATTTTGGGCTTCGCGGGCATGGTCGGCTCCGGCCGGTCGGAGCTGTTGACGCTTATCATGGGCGGCGCGAAGCGCACCTCCGGCGAGATTTTGGTCGACGGGGCGCCGATGGACTTCCGCGACCCGTGGGACGCGATCCGCAAAAAGATGTGCTACATCACCGAGGACCGGCAGAACACGGGGCT
>JAAYZL010000075.1 GCA_012514855.1 Clostridiales bacterium | reverse complement strand
CGGAGGGCATCGTCACCGGCTGCGCGCGCGCGCGCGACCTCGAGCCGCTCGACGAGTCCTATGCCGACGGCCTGAGCGCCGCATGGTACTGGGACGGCGAGTTCCCGCTCGAGGAGGTTGCCTTCGAGCCCGCGGTGGCGGAGGAACCCGGTCCCGCCGAGGAAAAACCGGCCGAAGTCTGCGAATGCTACGCGGAAACCGGCGAGCGCCTGTGCCTCGAGGACTGCGCCTGCCCGTGTCACGAGGCGCTGATCGAAGAAACGCTGCTCGAATCGGAAGCGCCGCTCGAAGCGCCCGAAGCGCCGGAGCCGCCCGCGCCCGTAATCGAAATCTACGCGGAGCCGAACCCGGTGATCATCGGCGAGGAGGTCACGCTGTACGCGGTGCCGGAGAACATCGCCTCGGCCATCTGGCAGTGGCAGTATTCCCGGGACGACGCAAACTGGATCAACATCGAGGGCGCGAACGCGCTTTCCTACACATTCAAGAGCGACGAGGACAGCATCCGGCTCTACTACCGGATGCTCGCGCTCGACCCGGTTCCGGAAACCCCGGAAAGTCCGGAACAGCTTCCCCCCGAAGAACCGCCGGCCGCCCCGGAGGAATCCGGAGGCGGCGACATTCTTGCGCGGCTCGGCGCGCTCCTCTTCCCCTCCGCGCTCGCGGAGCCGGGGAACTTCATCGCGTCCGGGTCGCTTATGCTCACTTCCGCGGGCGAGCCCGTGGCCGCGAACGCGAACACGGGCGAGCTGTACCTGACGCTGCAGGACGCGGTCGACGAGGCGGAGGACGGCGATACGCTCGAGGTGCTCGCCGACATCGCGCTCGATTCGACCGTCAGCATCGACAAGCCTCTTCAACTGGTCGCCGACGGGTCGTTTTGCCTCTCGCGCGGCGGCTTTGATTCGGGGCCTCTTCTGGAGGCGCTAGGAGGCGGAGCGCTGACGCTCGGCGGGAGCGGCTCGCTCACGCTCGACGGCGACGACCGCGGCGGCTGCGTCGTGGGGAACTGGAACAACACGCTGATCCTGCGCGACGGCGCGAAGATCACCGGCGGAAGCGCCGACGGCGCATACACCGGCGGCGTATACAACTTCGGGACGTTCATCATGCTGGGCGGGACGATCTCCGGCAACGGCGGCGGCGGCGTGACCAACGGCATCGACAAGATGTTCACGATGTCCGGCGGGACGATCTCCGGAAACTCCGCGGAATATGGCGGCGGCGTGTACAACCTGGGCGCGTTCACGATGACCGACGGGACGATCTCCGGAAACTCCGCGGAATATGGCGGCGGCGTGCGAAGCGACATTGCGTTTACAATGACCGGCGGGAGGATCTCCGGAAACTCCGCGGACTACGGCGGCGGCGTGTACATCCAGAGCGCGAGCCTCTTTTCAATGGAAGCCGGGACGATCTCCGGAAACTCCGCGGACTACGGCGGCGGCGCGTATACCGGCGGCCCGTTCGCGATGAGCGGCGGGACGATCTTCGGAAACTCCGCGGTCAACTCCGGCGGCGGCGTGTACGCCACCGGCATGTTCGCGATGGGCGGCGACGCGGTCATCGTGGACGAGGTATATCTGCACGATACGGCGATCACGGTGGCCAGCAGCTTCACCGGAAGCGCGCGCGTCCGACCCGACTCCTATGATCCTCCGTATCGGCAGATTCTCGCGCCGCTTGTGGGGGACACCTACAGCGAAGCGATGCGCGCGCGCTTCCCGGTCTCGCCCAACGAAACGGGCAGCTGGGTGATCGACGAGGACGGCAAGCTGGCGCCGATGGTCGTCGTGGCCCTTGTCAGCGGCGGGGGCGGCCCGGAGATGACCTGCACGGCGTTTGGCCTGGCGGTGAACGCAGCAAATGACCGCTCCGGGGCGACGATCATGCTGCTGGCCGACGTTCAACTGGACTTTCCGGCGCACATCATCAGCGACGTCACGCTCATGTCCGTGGGCGCGCACAGGATCACGCGCGGCCCCGGCTGCGCGGGAGATGCCATGTTCGTGGTTTTGGGAACCGGAACCCTCCGTCTGGTCGGCGGCGGCGGGCTCGTGATCGACGGCCGGGGCGTCGCGGGCGAGAACAACTCCATTGTGTTCGCGTCGCCCGGAGGAAGCACGCTCACGATGGATTCCGGCGTCACGCTGACCGGCGCCGGCGGCAGCGCCGTGAAGAACTACGGCACGTTCACGATGAACGGCGGCACGATCTCCGGCAACAGAGGGAACTTCGGCAGCGGCGTGAGCAACGGCGTGAGTTTCACGATGAACGGCGGCGTGATCTCCGGAAACTCGGCGCTATGCAACGGCGGCGGCGTGTTCAACGACGGCACATTCACGCTGAACAACGGGACGATTTCCGGAAACTCGGCGGTGGACTTCGGCGGCGGCGTGTACAACGCCAATGCCGCGTCCACAATGCACGGCGGATTGATCTCCGGAAACTCGGCGCACAGCGGCGGCGGGGTATACAATTACCATGCGTTTGCCATGGACGGCGGGTCGATTTCCGGAAACGAGGCACAAGTTTGGGGCGACGGTGTGTTCAACTACGGGACGTTCGAGATGTCCGGTGGGGCGCTCGTCGAGGACGAGTTTTTCCTGGATGCGGCGACCATCACGGTGGTGGACGCGGCCTCGTTCACCGGCGGCGCGCCCGTCCGGCCCGGGCAGCCCGGCAGTTATGAGGACGGAAGACAGGTTCTGACGGCCCTGCCCGTCGGCGAAACCTACGACACGGCGACGCGCCTGGCCTTCCCGATCCTGTCCGACGGAGAGGGCTTCTGGCTGATCGACGATTTGGGCCAGCTGGAGAGAAAGTGCGACGTGGTCGCCAAGGTCAGCGCGAGCGGAGAACCGGACGCCTTCTTCGTGACGTTTGACGAGGCGATGGACGCGGCGAACGCGCTGGGCACGGCGACGATCACGATGCTCGCCGACGTGGAACTTGAGGAGGGCGCGATGGTCGAAAGCGGCAACGACATCACGCTCACGGCCGACGACTGGTATACGATCGCGCGCGGAGCCACCCACCTGGGATCGATGCTCGGAGCCAGCGGAACCCTCCGGCTGACCGGCAAACTGACGATCGACGGCAACGACGTCGATGGCCCGTACAACCATATCGCGGAAGTCTTAACCGGGGGAATGCTGACAATGTCGTCCGGCGTCACGCTGACCGGCGGCCGCACGGAAACCGCCGGAGGGGGCGTGCTGAGCTGGGGAACCTTCCGGATGTTCGGAGGCACGATCACGAACAATATAGCGGCCTCCGCCATCGGCGGCGGCGTGTACAACGCGGGAACCTTCTGGATGACCGGCGGCACGATCACGGGCAATGCGGCGACCGCCGCCTTCGGCTCCGGCGGCGGCGTGTACAACGCGGGAACCTTCCGGATGCTCGGCGGCACGATCGCGAACAACGCGGCGACCTCCGCCTTCGGCGGCGGCGTGTTCAACAACGCCACGTTCAGAATGACCGGCGGCGAGATTTCCGGCAACACGGCCGACTATGGCGGCGGCGTGGCCGGCGGGGGCGGGACGTGCACGCTGTTCGGCGGGAAAATCTCCGGCAACACGGCGGACTCCTATGGCGGCGGCGTGTACAGCACGGGCCCCTCTTCGCTGACGGTCAACGGCGGTTCGTTTGTCAACAACACGTCGACCTTGGACGGCGCCGGCGGCGGCATTTTCGCGACGAACAGTGTCACGATGAACACCACGGATTTGTTTGAAGACTCGACGCTGTACTTCGGGGCGATCCCGACCATTTTGACGGACACGCCCATCCGGCTCTCGATGGATGCGACGGACGCGGCGGGCAGGTTCGCCGTGTACACGACAAGCCCCGGCTGGCTCTCCGAGGACGACTTCGCGCTGGTCGATATGGAGGCGTTCACGCTGTGCAAGGTCGGCGTGGGGACCCACGACGCGCTGCAGCTCTGGTTGGTCACCGAGACCGAGGTCACCATAAGCGACGCCACCTACGGCGATCCGCTGTTCAATTTCACCGCGACCGTCACGGCGGGAATCGATTTGGGCATCCCGTATTTGACCATCGTCTACGCGACCGCGGAGGAGGGCATATACGGCATCGATCCGGTGGATGTCGGCGATTACCTGATCAAGGCCGAGTATGGGGGCAACGCCGTGGCGCATTGCCTGCCGAGCATGGGTACGGCGGCCTTCAGCATTTTGCCCGCGAAGCCGACCATCGCGCTCAAGGACAAGAAGGCGGACTACACCGGGAGCCCGATTCCGATCGGCAAGGCGACCGTCACGGGGGTATTCGGCGAGGCGCTGCCGCTTGAAATCACCTACAAGTACTACGGCAACGCGGCGCTGACGGAGCGGCTCGCGGGCCCGCCGACGGACGGGGGCACGTACTACGCCACCGCCTCTGTCGAGGCGGCGGGAAATTACGCGGCGGCGAGCAAGAAGGCCAAGCTGACGATCGTCGGCGGGGAAGAGGAGGAAGAGGTGCCGATCACGCAGGTCGTCGTGATAAACGGGGTCGAGATCGAGCTCGTCGTCGGGCCGACGGAGGATTTGACGATCAACGGAGAGACCTGTGAGGGCGCGCTGGTCGACGCCGCCGGGACGCCGCGCGCGTTCACCGCGCACATCGAGGCAATCGAGGCGCCGAACGAGGAGACCGGACAACCGGAGATCGTGCAGGCGATACTGTTCATCGCGGCGGAGCCCGACCTCGACGAGAACGGCGAGCCGGTGCTCGGCGAAAATGGCCTGCCCAGGTACAGCCAGCGGAACCTGCAGCTGGAACCCGAGTGGATTCGCGAACTGGCGGCGCTCGGGATCACCGACATCTGCTACACGCTCGGGGACGCGAGCCTGATGCTGCCGCTCGCCGCCTTTGAGGACCCGGCGCTCGCGGAGGGAACGCGGTTCAGCGTGCGCGTCGCGCCGATCTACGGGGGAGAGACGAGGCCGGCGGAGGACAGTGCCCTCGCGGGATATTCGGTGGAATCCGGGCTGTACCGCGTGTACATCGTCATGGAGACGGCGGATGGAGAGGTAGACATTGCGGCGCTGCTCGCGGGCGCGGCGCTGCGTCTGCCCGCGGAGGAAGAAATCGCGCCGGAGGAGCAAGAGAGATTCGGCATGCTGTTCGTGCCCGTCG
>JAAYZL010000500.1 GCA_012514855.1 Clostridiales bacterium | reverse complement strand
GCATGTCCGCGCTTCCTTGCAGGATTTCCGGCCGTGGCGCGCAACGCCACAGGAAATCCTGAATTCCGGGGAATGCAATCCTGCATTTCCCGGATAGCGTGGCGACTTTGTCGACACGCTGACCGGCGGGTTTTCGCCCGCCGGTTTTTTGTTTTGGGAGGATCAGCGGTTGAGCTTGACGATCTCGTGCGCGCTGACCTGCGGCGGCATCGAGTACGCCATCCTGCCGTCGTGGAAGGCGCGCACGTAGTCGCCGATCTCGAGGCCCTCGGGCGCGGCGGAGGGCTCGAAGTTCACGCGGATCGCCTTCTCGTCCCTGCCGACGATCAGGAAGCCGCTGCCGATCTCCTCGACCTCGCCCTCGACCGTATATCCGATCACGGCGAGCCCCGCGCCGACCTGCGCCGGCATCGAGAGCGCCATGATCCCGCTGAAGTACACCGCGATGTCCTGTCCGGGCTCGGCCGCGCCGTCCCAGCCCTCGGGCATGCGCACGTAGACCCGTCCGTGCTCCTCCGTCTCGATCAGCAGGGCGCCGTCGCGCGCGTAGACCTCGACGATCGCGCCTGCCAGGACGTGCGAGCGCACGCTGTCCGCCATGACCTGCGGCGGCATCGAGCGGGTCATCTGCCCGTCGTAGTCGATGTAGACATACGCGCCCGGATGAAGCTCAAAGCCGACGTCCCAGGCCGTGTTCTCGTCGGTCAGCACGGCCACGTCGCCGAATTCCATCGTCTCGACGAGCAGCCGTCCGCCCTCGATATTGGCGACGACGCCCTCCAGCAAAAAGCTCCCCGGCGCGACCTCCGCGTGCGACGCGACGGCCGCAAGCAGCAAAACTGCGATCAACAGTGCGAGTTTCTTCACGTGTTCCGCCTCCGTTTTCTGTATTTTCCCCTATCAGACGAACAAATCCGCCCGCCGGTTCCGGCGCCTGGCAGGATATTCCACAATCCTTAGGTAAGCGCTGCTACGGCTCCCTTCTGGCTTCGTGTGGGGACGAAAAATCACCTCGGCGCTCCACCACCGCATTAAATCAGTGCTTACTTAGGAACCCTTGACGAAAACCGCCGCGGAAGCCATGCATATGTTCGAAGAACCGAAAAACCGCGCAACGGACGGACAATTTTGCCGCGGTTCTTGACAGCGGGACGGCAAAGTGCTATAGTATTATTAAACAAGGCTTAGAAATGCGGGGAGGAGCGGTGCGCATGATGGTCGGAAAGCCGGAAATTCTCGGCGAGATGAACAAGAAGCTGATCCTCGACCACCTGCGCAAGTGCGGGCCGCAGTCGCGCGCCGATCTGAGCAGGAACCTCGGCATGAGCTTTCCGACCGTGTCGACGAACGTCGAGGCGCTGCTCGAAAACGAGCTGATCGCCGTCATCGACGCGCCGGACGCCTTGGATACCGCCGCCGGTCGGAAGCCGATCCTTTTCGGCTACAACGCGGACTGGGGATACGTCGTGTCGATGGACATGGGGCGCTCGCGCATCCGGATGATGGTATTGAACGTCGCGGGCGGCGTCGTCAAGACGGTCAGCTTCAAGCTGAAGTCGCAGAACGGGCTCGACATGCTCGAGGAGATCGACCGCGCGTTCCTGTCGCTGCTCTCGGACGCCTCCGTGCCCCTCGAAAAGGTGCGCTTCGTCAGCATCGGCATGCCCGGCATCCTCGACCCGAACACGAACCGGCTCGAGCTCGCGCCGTTTCTCAACGAGGTATTGCGCGCGAACCGCATCGACCAGCACCTCGAGCGCAAGTACGGCCTGCGCACGACGACCGAGAACAGCGTGAACCTCGCCGCGATCGCCGAGAAGTGGCAGGGCGCGGGCGTCGAGTACTCCGACATCGTGTACGTCGACCTCGCCGTCGGCATCGGGAGCGCCCTGATCCTGAACGGCGAGCTCGTGACCGGGCACAACGGCGCGGCGGGCGAGATCGGCTTCATGCTGCCGGGCATCGCGTTCCGGCGCAAGGTCTACGACGAGGAAGGGGTATTGGAGAAGATACTGTCCGCGTCGGAGATCGAGCGGCGGATGGTCATACAGTCGCATCATCCCGGCGCGAACACGCGCGACCTGTTCGAGGGCGAGGGCGCGCAGTTCTGGGAGCCGTACCTCGAGGACATCCGAAGCTACGTCGCGATGACGCTCGTGAATCTCGTCGCCGTCATCAATCCGGAGCTCGTCATCGTCGGCGGCGGGCTCGGAAAGGCGCTGCTCAGGCACGACCGCGAATACTTCACCGGGTTTTTGCGAGCGCACGTGCCGTATGTGCCGAAGCTCGCCGAGCCGATGCTGGACGAAAACGCGGCGCTGTTGGGCGCGGCGGCCTACGCGCTGCGGCTGATCCACGACGAGCAGACGCTTATCCGCTGAAATTCGCCGGCCCGGCCGGCGGATGGCGTGTCGATCGACTGGCGGTCGTCGATCTGGGCAAGCACTCGACATGCCGTTCAAGAACAGGCGGCGCGGATAGGAGGAAACCATGGATTCGAAAAAGCTGTATCGGTGGTGCGCGGTGCCCGCGGGCGAACTGGAGGGGCATCGTGAATTGAAAGTGCCTTTCCGCGTCGTCCGGGATTCCGGGGAGATGGGCCGCGTCATGGCGGAGGAGCTCGCCGACGAGATCGCCCGCGCGAACCGGGAGAACCGCATTTTCCGCGCGATCATCCCCTGCGGGCCGGGCTGCTGGTACGCGCCGTTCACGGAAGTTATCAACGGGCGGGATATTTCGCTCAAGAATTTCGTCGTCTTTCACATGGACGAGTGCCTGGACTGGCAGGGAAACCCGCTGCACCCCGGCGACCCGTACAACTTCCGCAGCTTCATGGAGAAGCGCTTCTACGGCGGCATAAGGCCGGAGCTCGCGGTTCCGGAAAACCAGCGCTTCTTCCTGTCGCCCGCGACGGTGGAGGCGGTTCGCGCGGAGATCTACCGCGGCGAGATCGACCTGACCTACGGCGGCTGGGGGCAGGACGGGCACATCGCCTACAACCAGGCGCGGCGCAACCAATATAGCCGCCTGACATTGGATCAATTGCGCGAGGCGTCGATCCGCGTGCAGTACAACAACGACGACACGATCCTCGCGCTCGCGCAGCGGACGTTCGGCGCGGCCTACCAGTTCGTGCCGCCGATGTCGGTGACGCTGGGCGTCAAGGAGTGCCTGCGCGCGAAGAAGGTGCGGCTGTTCAGCGACACCGGCGCGTGGAAGCAGACGGCGCT
>JAAYZL010000074.1 GCA_012514855.1 Clostridiales bacterium | reverse complement strand
TCGGTCGTTCCGTCGCTGCGCTACGGAAAGTGCCAGAAGAACAATCTGGACATACAGCTCGTCATCGACGCGATGAAGGTCGCCTACGTCAACCCGCTGATCGACAGCTTCTGCATCGTCTCCGGCGACAGCGACTATCAGCCGCTGGTTGCCCAGCTCAAGAGCCTGGGAAAGCACGTCCTGGGCATCTCGCGCTCGGAGGCCGCGTCCGAAATCTTCATCAGCGCCTGCAACGAGTTCATCTTCCTCGAGTCCGTCGCGGTCAAGCGCCCGGAGGCCAAGAAGAGCCGCAACAAGGACGAGCGCGCGGCCGACGGCGACATCAACGAGCTGGTCACGCAGGTGATCACGATCCTCGAGGACCAGGACGAGGAGCAGATGTACGCGAGCGAGCTCAAGGACACGCTGAACCGCCTGCGTCCGGACTTCTCCGAAAGGAGCTACGGCTGCGCGACGTTTGGAAAGCTGATGGGCACGATCTCGGACAAGTCGCCGAGGCTTCGCGTCTGGACGGACCAGAGCTCGCTGATGATCGGGCTCTCGACCTCCGACCCGCAGCAAAACTTAAAGCTCGACAAGTCGAACTGGCTGCCGGCGTTCACGCAGGCGCTCGAGCGGTTCAAGAACGACGGCTTCGACCGCGTGAACCCGTCGATCCTGAAGGCGACGATACAGGCCGAATACCCGGACTTCGACGAAAAACAGATCGGCTTCAAGCGCTTCAGCGACGTGATGAAGGCGCTGGAGAAGGAAAAGCTGCTCGTCGTCGAGATGGACGAGGCGCACACGATGCTCTTGAAGATCAACTGACCGGCGCGGGCCGGTTTTTTATCGGTCGACGATCACGTCCGCGAGCGCGACGGGCACGGCCTTTCGAAGATCGTCGAACCCCGCCTCGATCTGCCAGCCGATCCTGCCGGCGCTGAAGAGGATCGCCTCAAAGTCCGCCGCCGTTTCGTGCGCGACCGTCGGAAGCGGCTTTTTCATGCCGATGGGCGAGCAGCCGCCGTGCACGTAGCCCGTCAGCGGCAAAAGCTCCTTCGACTTGAGCATCGAGAGCGCCTTTTCCCCCACGCTCTGCGCGGCCTTCTTGAGGTCTAGCTCCTCTGCGGCGGGGATCATGAACGCATAGTGGCCGCGCTTCCCCTCGGTGACCAAGGTCTTGAACACGCGCCGCTCGTCCTGCCCGAGCACGCGCGCGACCTCGACGCCGCTCAGCGCCTCCTCCCCGCCGTAGCTATGCGCCCGGTAGGAGACTTTCAGGCGGTCGAGGGTGCGCATGGCGTTCGTCTTTTCCGGCTTTCCCTTCATCGCGCTCACTCCCTGCCGCCCATTGTAGCACGCAAATGTTACAGACATACAAAGACGCCGGCGTTTTTTTCATCGGCGTCTTGCTTTATGGATAAGTACTTTACCTTCCGAACAGCTGCGCCCAGTAGACGACGTTGCCGACCTTGTAGGCGCACACGCCGATGCTGCCGAAGCTCTCGCGGAGGATGTTCGCGCGGTGTCCGTCGGAGCTCATCCAGGCGGCCATGACCTTGTCCGCGGTCTGCTGGCCCTTGGCGATGTTCTCGCCGCTGACGCGGGAGGAGACGCTCGACCAGCTGGACCCGTCGGGGCGCGTGTGCGCGAAGCTCTTGACGATCTCCTGCGCACGGACGCAGGCGGCTCGGGTCAGCTCGGAATCGACCCTCAGCTCGTTCAGGCCGCGCGACGCGCGCTCCTGATTGACCTGGCGGACGACTTCCGCGGCCATCGCGGTCAGGTTGCTTCCGCTCGGCGCGGCGGTCGGCTTCGCGGTCGGCTTCGCCGTGGGCTTCGCGGTCGGGGCGGCGGTCGGCTTCGCGGTCGGCTTCGCCGTGGGCTTGGCGGTCGGCTTCGCGGTCGGCTGGGACGGGGAGGTCGAGCCGACGTCCACCTTCGTGCAGCCCTCCGAGGTCAAAACCTTCACGGAGTAGCGGCCCGCGGCCTGCGTGCACCACGCGGGGGCCGTGAAGGAGCTGCCGGAGACGCACTGCACGAGCACCGGCCATCCGTCGCGGTAGACGGTGACGGTCGCCTGCGGGTTTGCGCACTTTGTCCAGGAGACGCTGATGTTCCTGCCGTTCAGGCTCGCGGATACCTGCGGGGCGGCGAATGCAGTCGAGCTGACGCACAATATGATCGCCAGAACTGTGATGATAATTCTTCTCATGTTTCAATCTCCTTCGTAATAGTTTTGCAATAACTTGCAATTGGATTTTAACATTCTGGGCAACTCATGTCAATAAAAATTGTGCAACTTCCATCAATTCCCAGCGCTCCCAGCGCTTTCCAGAAGGTTGCGCGCGCGCGGGTTTTCTGCTATAATGGACGCGCCATGATCTACATCGAAAACGCCTCGGCCGATCCCGCGTACAATCTGGCGCTGGAGGAATACGCGTTTTCCGAGCTTTCGGAGGACGTGCTGCTGCTGTGGCGGAGCGCGCCGTCGGTCGTGTGCGGCAAGTTTCAGAACCCGTTCCGGGAGGTCGACGTGCTCGGGGCCGCGCGGCGCGGGATTCCCGTGCTCCGCCGGGAGAGCGGCGGCGGCGCGGTGTACCACGACCCCGGCAACGTGAATTACAGCTTCATACGCCCCGCCGCGCCGGCGCTCGACTACGACCGGCAGCTCTCCCCCGTCATCCGCGCGCTGAACGCGCTCGGCATACCGGCGGAAAAGCGCGGCGTCTCGGAGATCGCGGTTTTCGGGAAGAAGGTCTCCGGAAGCGCGCAGCGGCAGTCGAAGGGCCGCGAGCTCTCGCACGGGACGCTGCTGTTCGACGCCGACCTCGAGGCGCTTAACCTTTTGACCTCGCGCCCGGACGAGCTTCGCACGCGCTCGAAGGGCGTGAAATCGCAGCCGAGCGAGGTCGTGAACATGCGGCCGCTGCTTGAAACCGACATGGACGCGGCGCAATTCCTCGCGGCGCTCCGGGGCGAACTGCTCGGCGATGGGAAAACCGTTCGGCTCGACGCCCGGCAGGACGCCGCGGTGCGCGCGCTCGCCCGCGACAAATATGAAAGCTGGGCGTGGAACTTCGGCCGCTCGCCGGAGTTCGCGCGCGAGAGTCGGCATCCCCCGGTCGCGTACGCGGCCAGGAACGGCGCGATCACCGCGTTTTCGCTCGGCGGATGTCCGATCGACGCGTTCGTCGGCCTCCGGCTCGAGGTTTCGGAAATCGAAGCGGCCTGCCGCAGGATCGCGGGCTCCGCGGCGGAGGCGGAAACACTTCTCAGCGCGATTTTTTAGGAGGACAGTATGAAACAGCAGATTTTGATGCCGAAGCTGCGCCCCGGGATGGAGAAGGGCGTGCTGTGTTCGTGGAGCGTGCGGCCGGGGGAGCGCGTCGAAAAGGGCGACGTGCTGTTCGAGGTCGAGACCGACAAGGTCGTCAGCCAGATCGAGTCGAACCTGAGCGGCGTCGTCTCGGGCTTCCTCGCGGACGAGGGCGACGAGGTCGCGGTCGGCGAGCCGGTCGCCACGCTGGAAACGGAGCGATAGGATGGACAAAAAACCCGCGTGGCTCAAGGTGAGCTATAACCAGGAGGCGGTCGAAGAGATCGCGCATTTGATGCGGGATCTGAACCTGAACACCGTGTGCCGCGAGGCAAATTGCCCGAACATCGGCGAGTGCTACCGCAAGCACACGGCGACGTTCATGATCCTCGGCAGCCGCTGCACGCGCAACTGCCGCTTCTGCAACGTGCGCTGCGGCCTGCCGGACGAAGTCGACCCGGAGGAGCCGCAAAACGTCGCGAGGGCGGCAAAGGCGCTGCATCTCAAACACGCCGTCGTCACGAGCGTCACGCGCGACGATCTGCCGGACGGCGGCGCTCTCCACTTCGCAAATGTCGTCCGCGCAATCCGCGAAGCGTGCCCCGAGACGACCGTCGAGGTGCTGATCCCCGACCTGAAGGGCGACGAGAAGAGCCTCGACGCCGTGCTCGCCGCGCGCCCGGACGTGCTCAACCACAACATCGAGACCGTCAGAGAGCTGTACGCGGCGGTGCGCCCCGAGGCCGTGTACGAGCGCTCGCTCGGCGTGCTCCGGTACTGCAAAAGCGCGTGCCCGGACATTCTCACAAAGACCGGCTTCATGGTCGGCCTCGGCGAGACGGATGTTGAGATCGGGCGGCTCATGGACGACGTGCTCGAAACCGGCTGCGACATCCTGACGATCGGCCAGTACCTGCGCCCGAGCCCCGAGCACGCGGAGCTCAAGCGCTACGCGGCGCCGGAGGACTTCGAGCGCTACCGCGGCGCCGCGCTGCAAAAGGGCTTCAAATACGTCGCCAGCGCGCCGCTCGCGAGGAGCTCCTACCGCGCGCACGAGGCGCTCGAGGCCGTTCGCGGGGCGGAAAGCGAGGGAATTTCATGATCTACATCGAGACGAATTCCACCGACGCCTCCATAAACTTCGCCGCCGAGTACTACTTCGCGGCCGAGAAGCGCCTGCCCGACACGGCGTTTCTGTTCTGGCGCACCGAGCCGACGCTGATGATCGGCAAGTACCAGAACGCGCTCGAGGAGATCGACAAGCCGTACGCCGACCAGCGCGGCATCAAGGTCGTCCGGCGCATGTCCGGCGGCGGCACGATCTACACCGACCCCGGCGGTTGGCAGTTCTCGTTCGTCGCGAGGAACGGGGGCGGCGAGATCCGCTTCGACGAGTACATGGCCCCGGTGCTGTCGGCGCTTCGGGGGCTTAACGTCGACGCGTCGTTCAACGGCCGCAACGACCTCGTCATCTCCGGCCGCAAGTTCTCCGGAAACGCGCAGTACCGGCTCGGCGGCAGCGTCGTGCACCACGGCTCGCTGCTCTACGACACGAACCTCGGGGAGCTCGTGCGCTCGACGACGGTCGACGCGGAGAAATACCTCTCGAAGAGCATCAAGAGCGTGCGCGAGCGCGTGACGAACATCGCGGAGCACCTCCCCTCCCCCATCTCCCCGGAGGCGTTCAAGGAGCTGATGGTCTCGTCGATCCTCGGAGGCGGACAGCGCTTCGAGCCGGACGAGGGCGACTGGGCGCGCATCCGGGCGATCGCGCGCGAGCGCTTCGAAAGCTGGCAGTTCACCTACGGCGCGTCGCCGAAGTTCACCGTCAGCCGCTCGATGCGCTTCGCGGGCGGCAAGCTCGCGTTCAAGCTGGACGTGCAAAAGGGGATCATCGCCGCCGCCGACCTGTCCGGCGACTTCTTCGCGCTCGAGGCGGTCGAGGAAATCCCGAGGCGGCTGGTCGGCTGCGCGTACAACCGCGAGGCGGTCAGGGCGGCGCTCGACGGGCTCGACGGCGCGATCTATCTGGTGACGCTCGACGAGATCGCGCGGGCGATCGTCGACTGACATGAGAGAGATATTTCTGAAAGAACGCGCCGCGCATCCGCTCTGCGAGGCGCGGGATTTTGTAAAACTCGCCTACCAGAGCGAGTTCGGCGGCGGGCACATGGCAAAAGACGCCGCGGAGAGCCTCGAACGGCTGCGCTCGGAATACACTGCCTGCATAGGCGCGCGGATCGGCCCGGAGGACGCGTTCTCGCCGGTCGGCGGCGGGCTCGTCCGGCTTAACCTGCGCCCGGCGGCCGCGCTCGGGTTGCGCGCGGAGACCGTGAACGGGCTGTTCGCGCACGCGGCGAACCAACCCCGCGGAAGCGTCGAGGGGCTGGAGGAAAAGCTCGCGCTGCTCCGGTCGCTCGCGGGCGAACTGCATCTCGACGCCGGGGAATTGGACGGCGCAATCGACGACTGGCACAAAGCGGGCTTCCCCGCGGTCGGCCACTCGGACGCCTATCACCGCGCGTACCGGCCCGCGTACCGGCTCGTCGGCGATGCCGCGGAGGCGTTTCTGCCGCTGTTTCAGGCGATCGACGCGCATGTTCTCGAACGCGGCCGCGCGGTCATCGCGATCGACGGCGACAGCGGCGCGGGCAAGTCGACGCTCGGCGCGCTCGTCGCCGCGGTCTATGGCGCGAACCTCTACCGCATGGACGACTTCTTCCTGCCGCCGGAGCGCAAGACGCCGGAGCGCCTCAGCGAGCCGGGCGGCAACGTCGATTGGGAGCGCTTCCGCCGGGAGATCGTCGACCGGCTCGGTTCGCCGCTTCGCTACCGCCCCTATTCCTGCCGGACGGGTTCTTGCGGCGCGGAGGTGTCGGTCGAACCGACGGCGGTCGAGGTCGTCGAGGGCGTATACAGCCTGCACCCGGCGCTTCGGCACGCGTACGATCTCAAGGTGTTCCTCGCGGCGGCGCCGGACTTCCAGCGGAGGCGAATCCTCGAGCGCTCCGGCGAACGGATGCTTCGGCGCTTTGTGCGCGAGTGGATTCCGCTCGAAAAGCTGTATTTTGAGCGCCTGAACGTGCGCGGCGAAAGCGACCTGACATTCGAGCTGTCCTGAGCGCACACATCCCGCGTGTGCGGTTCACCGTTAATTTTTCACATCCGCCCGTTCTTGGCCCCGAATATCGAATTTCTGCCCCCCGGATCGCATATCCATCTGCTAGGCACCTGAGGGCGCCCGGCAACGCCGGTCCTCCGGCTTCGGCCGCATGCGGCGGGAGCTGCACGCCAGGTGAATTGCGATTGGGAGGGTTTTTTCATGGCGATCAGCGTGTTGAAGCAAGCGCTCGAAATTGAGGAACTGGTGGGTTCGCGGCAGGGGCAGGCGCTTCTGCGCGCGGAGGCGACGGTGCCCGGCGCGGGCCGGAACGCAATCGAGGCGCTCATGTCGGAGGCGAACCTCGTCATCAATTCGGCGGAGGTGCAGGACGGGCGCGTCGTGATCGACGGCACGGCGCATTGCCAGGCGGTCTACCGGCAGGGCGGCGAGGCGACGCTGCGCGCGCTGACGGCGCAGGCGCGGTTGAACCACGTATTCGAGCTCGCGGGCGCGACAAAGGACATGCCCTGCCGCGTCGCGGGCGAGGTCGAGCACGTCGAGGCGCGCTACGAGAACGGCCGGATGATCTTCCTCGTGAGCGTCGGGCTGAAGCTGCAGGTGTGGCGCCTCGCGCCCGCGGAGATCGTGACCGGCGTCGAGGGCATCGACGCGATGGAGGTAGACTCGCAGGCCGTCAAGTCGGTGCGGCTCGCGGCGGAGGCGGGCGTCGACACGCTGCTCTCCGAGGAGGTGTCGCTCCCGGCGGCGCTCGACGCGCGCATGGCGCTGATGGACTGGGCCACGGTGACGGTCGAGAGCGTGCAGCCGGATCTGGGCGGCGTGCGCGTCGCCGGGCGGCTCAACGTCGAGGCGCTGATCTCAAGCGGCGTGACCGGGCGGCCGGTCGCGCTGATCAAGTACCCGATCGCGTTCGAGCGGCTGGTCGACATGCCGGACTGGTTGCTGGAGAACGTCTACGCGACGGCGAAGCTCTCGAAGCTCGAGACGCGCGTCGAGGAGAGCGAGGAGGGCGAGGACGCCGACCTCAAGATCGACGCGGAGGTCGCGATCTCGGTGAAGGCGATCGTCAAGGGCGAGACCGAGGCGCTGAACGACGCCTACGCGACGCGCGGCCCGGCGCTCCTGAGCAGCCGCCAGTCGATCACGCCCTGCGTCGCGATCGACCGCGTGCAGTCGAACGAAATCTTCCGCGGGACGCTGCTGCTGCCCGAGAACGCGCCGGGCGTCGGAACCGTGCTCGCGGTGCGCGTCAGGCCGGTCGTCGGCGGCTGGGAGGTCAACGCGGGGAGGACGGCGATCGAGGGGCTGCTCGAGGCGACGGTGCTCTACATGCCCGGCGGCTCCGACCGCGTCGCGTCGGCGCAGAGCGAGCTGCCGTTCTCGGTGACGGTCTCGGGCGAGCTGAACGGCGACTCGTGGCTGACGGTCGAGCCGATCTCCGCGGAGGCGAACGCGCTGATGAGCGACCGCCTCGAGCTCAAGTGCGCGCTGTCGATCGCCGCCGAGACCCGCAGGACGCAGGCCTACGACCTGGTCTCCGACGTGCAGGAGGGCGAGGACGTCAAAAAGCGGCCCGGAATCGTGCTGTTCTGGCCGAACGAGTCGGACGACGTATGGTCGGTCGGCAAGCGGTACAACGTCCCCGTGCACGAGGTGCTCGCGATGAACGGGGGCTCCGAGGTCCTCAAAAAGGGCAAGGCGATCGTGCTCAAAATCTAGCTCCAAAACGCCGACCGCCGCGCGAACAGCATCGCGCGGCGGTCGACTTTTCGGGATGCGAACCAGGGGCAGGCTTTCGCCCGCCCCCTTCCACCAATCGTCAGCTTCCAAGCTGCGTCTTCATCTGCTGGAATTTCTGCCTTGCGGCGTCGATCTCCTGCTTGGGCGCGGGCTTGGTCTGATACCATCCCATCTGCTGCATCTTGTCAAAGACGCTAAACTGGTTCTGAACGCAATCGTTGAAATTGGTGCTCAAAACCTGCCGCAAATTGGGACAGGTAGCTTCAGGAATAAACGTCGAATAGGAACTTATGAGGTATTTCTCCTGCGAGAGCAGGTCCTCCATACGGTCCTGATCGCTCAGCGTGCAGTTTCCCACCTGATTGTTCATCACAAATCCCCTCCTTACACGTGGCTGTTCAGATAGTTGAACAGTCGGTCGTACCGCTGGCGGTGGCTTGCGGCCAGCTGGTTTGCCAGATTCTTGAGCTGCGCGTCCTGAAAGGTACTTGCGTAGTGTTCCGCTTTCTTGCACGCGAGAAACTCGTGCTGCATCTGGTCCTCCAGAATGGTAAGGCTCTTGGTCTGAATCGCGGTGCTGCCTGCTGTCATTGTTCATTCCCTCCTGTCGATCGGATGGGCTTAGCATGTGCGCCGCAAAGCGGCGGCATACTTCCAAATTAATACATTCCGATCTCGAGGAAATTAAGAAAGTCGAACTTTTTGCCCCGGGCGCTGCTAAGACGCGCCCCGCTGTGGTATAATATGGCCCGATATGAATAAAATGCCTTCAAAAACGACAAAACGCTTCGGGCTGGAGATGCTGTTCCTGGTCGTGCTGATCGCGGCGACGTTCTATTTCATTTTGCGCGGCTGCGACATACGGGATATCCTTGCCACAATCGCCGCGGCGAATCCGTGGATGATTTTTTTGGCGCTTTTGTCGATGTTCGCCTACCTCTTCTGCGGCGGCGCGTCGATGGCGGTTTTGATGCAGTCGATGGGCGCCGCGATGGGACCGCTGCGCTGGCTCAAATACCACCTGATCGAGTTCTTCTTCAGCGCGCTCACGCCTTCGTCCAGCGGCGGCCAGCCGATGGAGGTCCTCGTGATGCGCGACGATGGTTACAAGATAACCGAGTCCACCGCCGTGCTGCTCGTCGTCGCGGTGCTGTTTAAGTTCGCGATGTTCGTGCTGTTTTTCAGCCTCTACTTCTTCAATTTCCTGTTTTTGCACGCGCAGGTCGTCAGCATGTGGTTTTTGTTCGCGCTGGGGCTGACGCTGAACCTCGCGCTGATCGTGATCATCATGATGGCGCTCTACGCGCAGCGGACGATCCAGAGGATGTGCCTGTGGTTTGTGCGCCTGCTCGCCCGCATGAAGCTCGTGAAGCACTCCGAGGCGCTGATCGAGCGGCTCAACAACTGGCTCGACGGCTTTCACGGCTGCGCGACGTTCATGCGCGAGCACCCGTGGCCGGTGTTCCGGAGCTTCGTGATCACCGTGTTCCAGCGCGTGTTCTTCCTGCTGATCCCCTACCTCGTCTACCGCTCGCTGGGGCTTCGGGCCGTGACGGTCTGGCAGATGATGGGTCTGCAGCTGCTGCTTTCGATCTCGGTGGAATTGATGCCGCTGCCCGGCGCCGTCGGCGCGAGCGAGAGCGCGTTTCTCGTGCTCTACGACGCGATCTTCGGCCCGAAATACGTGTATTCGGCGCTGATGCTCTCGCGCGGCATCAGCCACTACCTCGTGCTCGTGATCTCCGGCATCGTCGTGCTCGGAACGCGCTTCGCGCAGAGCCGCGAGAAGAGGATGCGGCTGCAGGAGGAATAAAAAAAGCGCCGGGACAGCCCCGACGCCTCTATCGATTTCCGTCCCGCGTGAAGAACGCGAGGTTTCCGATCGCCTTGTAGAGATACTCGCCGCCCCATGGATTCCCGGCGTCCGTATTTTGGAAGTACATCACGTCCCCCGGGAGCGCGCGCTTCCCCGAGAGCGCCTCGTGCGCCGCGCGGAGGCTGTCCGCGTCGTAGCGCGTGCCGGCCGGGAACTGGTGCTTTTCCGCGAGGACGCCCAGGAGCGTATCCGCGTGCCACGGGCTCTCGAGGCGGTTCATCGCGACTGTCGCCACCGCGAGCTTCGCCTCGTAGCTCTCGTCCCGCGCGATCGCGTAGACGGCGCGCGCGAGCTGAACCGTCGCGCGGTCCTCCGTAAATGTCAGGGAGGGCAATGCCGCAACCAAAAACAGCAGCGCAATACACACCGCCGCCCTCTTCATGCGCACCACCCTCCCTTTCCGAGCCATTATATACCATTTCGTAACAATTATCAACTACTCTGTAATAAATTTGCAATAATTGCCTACATTCCCATATATATTCATATTCCGCTCGGAATATGACGGGATTGCGCGAATTTGGATGAAAAATCCCCCGTCGCCGTCGGGCGACGGGGGAACTTGGGGTATTCAGCACCTATACGATCTTCGCGCCCTCTCTGTCCACCGACAGCGGCAGCGTGCGCCACCGGTGCTCAAGCGATTCGAGCCGCTCGGCGATGTCCCGCGCGAGCCGCTCCGGGTCCTCCGAGAGCGCGAGCAGCGTCGGCCCGGAGCCGGAGATAATCAGCGCCCGCGCGCCGGCCTCGAGCGCCTGCTTCCGCACGAAGTCGAAGCCGTGGATCAGCGATTTGCGGTACGGCGTGTGAATCCGGTCGTCGAGCGCGACGGACAGGAGGTCGAAGTCCCCCGCCTCCATGCCGCGCATCAGCAGCGCCGCGCGCGAGAGGTTGAACACGACGTCTTTGCGCGGCACGGCGTCCGGCAGCACTCTGCGCGCCTCGGCGGTCGAAAGCGGAAAATCCGGGATCAGCGCGACGAAGCGCACGCGGTCATCGACCGGGTACTGCACCGACAGCACCTGCCCGTCCTCGAGCACCGCGCTCGCGCAAAGGCCGCCGTAGAGCGCCGGGGCCGCGTTGTCGGGGTGCCCCTCCATGCGCGCGGCGATCTCGAGCACCTGCGCCCTGCCGAGCGGCGCGCCGTACAGTTCGTTCGCCGCGAACGCGCCGGCGACGATCAGCGTCGCGCTCGAACCGAGCCCGCGCGAGACCGGAATCTCGGTGTCGACGCGCATCCGGACGCCGGACGTCCCGGCGCCGATCCGCCTCTCGACCGCGCGGAACGCCCGGATCGCGAGGTTCTCCTCGGTTTGAAACTCCGCGCCGCAGCCGGCAATCTCGAGCATGCCCGGCGCGATCCGCTCGAAATCGAAGTGGGCGTAGAGCGAAAACGCGAGGCCCGTGGAGTCGAACGACGGCCCCGTGTTGCCCGTCGTCGCCGGCACGCGGATTCTCATGCGATCGCCCCCTTCGCGTAGTCGAGTATGCGCTCCTTGTCGCAGACGTCCCGGTGGATGACCGGCAGCCCGCGCACCTCCGCCAGGTTTTTCGGGATCGGCACGCCGGTTCGCTCGAGCAGCGCGTCCATCGCCGCGAAGCCGTCCGCCGCAGGAAGTCCGAGTGCTTCGAGCACGCTGGACGCGAACTTGTACGGCGAAGCGGTCGCGAGCACGACCGTCGGGCACATGTTGTCCGCCTCCCGGAGGAACCGCTCGTACACCGCCCACGCGACCGCGGTGTGCGTGTCGAGCAGATAGCCGTGCCTCTCCCAGGTCGAGCGGATCGCCCCGAACGCCTCCCGCTCGCCGGCCGAGCCCGCCCAGAAGCCCTCCTTCAGCGCGTCCCGGACGGCGTCCGGCGCCACATAGACGCCCTTTTCCGAGAGATCGCGCATCAGCTTCGCGGTCAGCGCGCCGTCGCAGCCGCTCGCGAGGTACAGGTACCGCTCGAGGTTGCTCGAGACGAGTATGTCCATCGAGGGCGACGCCGTCTTGTAGAACGCGCGCCTGCGGTCGTAGACGCCCGCGCGGATGAAGTCGGTCAGCACGTCGTTCTCGTTCGATGCGCAGACGAGCTTTTCGACCGGCAGCCCCATCCTGCGCGCAAAATCGCCCGCGAGGATGTTTCCGAAGTTGCCGGTCGGCACGACGAAGTTGACCCCGTCGCCGAGGGAGATCGCCCCCGCGCGGACGAGGTCGAGATACGCCTTGAAATAGTACGCGACCTGCGGCGCGAGGCGGCCCAAATTGATCGAATTCGCGCTCGACAGCCGATATCCCCTCTCCGCCGCCCACTTGTTTGCGCGGTCGTCGAGAAACACGCGCTTGACGCCGGTCTGCGCGTCGTCGAAGTTGCCGCGCACCGCGCACACGCGCACGTTTCCGCCCCGCTGCGTGGCCATCTGCGCCTTCTGCACGTCGCTGACGCCGTCCTCCGGGTAGAACACGACGATGCGCGTGCCCGGGACGTCGCGGAAGCCCTCGAGCGCCGCCTTGCCGGTGTCGCCGCTCGTCGCGGTCAAGACCGCGATCCCGTCCTTGACGCCGAGCTTCTCGCGCGACAGCGATATCAGCCGCGGCAGGATCGACAGCGCCACGTCCTTGAACGCGCTCGTCGGCCCGCGGAACAATTCCAGCACATGGGCGCCTCCGACCGGCGCGAGCGGCGCGATGTCCTCGGTCTCAAACTTGCCCGCGTAGCCGAGGGATACGATTTCCTCGATCTCCGCGCGCGAAAAGCCGTCCAGCAGCGCGAAAAGCACCTCCGACCAGATCGCCTGCGCGTCCGCGCCCCGCAGCCCCCCGATATCGATTTTTGGGAATTCCTCGGGCGTGAACAGCCCGCCGTCCGGGGCGATGCCCCCGAGGATCGCCTCCGGGGCGGTCGCGCGCGCCCCGCCGCGCGTACTTCGATAGAACTTCATGTAAACACCTGCTTCCTCCGCTTTACAAGTCAACGAAACTATGATATAGTGTTTCCTGCAAAAACACAAGTGTATTTTCTGGGTAGACACGTAAAAGGTTGGTAATCGGCGGAAAGGGACGAACGACATGAAAATCGGATTGCTC
>JAAYZL010000499.1 GCA_012514855.1 Clostridiales bacterium | reverse complement strand
TGCGGGTGGGGCAAGGCCGCGGTGCTCGTTAGGCGCGACACCCCGGGGCAGCTCGCGAACCGCGTGCTGCAGGCGGTCATCCGGGAGGCCACGAACATCGTCGACATCGGCCTCGCCTCGGCGGAGGACGTCGACCTCGCGATCAAGATGGGGATGGGCATCCGCTTCCCGGTGTGGGGGCCGCTCGAGCACATCGACGCGGTCGGCCTCGACCTCGGGTATTCGGTGCAGAACACGGTGCTTCCGGAGATCAGCGACGGCAAGAAGCCGGCCGAGGGCCTGAAGGCGCGCGTCGAGCGCGGCGAGCTGGGCTTCAAGACCGGGCGCGGCTATTACGACTGGAACGAAAAGAGCATGGAGGAGCTGGCCGGAACCCGCAACGATTTCATCGTGCACGCGCTGAAATTCATGAAGTCGCGCGGATTGGTCTGAAAGAGGTGTCGATATGAACATGATGAAGCGCGCGGTTCTGCGCGAATTCCACAAGCCGCTGCTTCTTGAGGAAGCGCCCGTCCCGGAGCCCGGCCCGGGCGAGGTGCTGATCCGCGTGAGGGCGAGCGGGCTGTGCGTCTCCGACCTGCACATACAGGACGGCATGATCGGGACGGTGCCGCTGCCGCACACGCCGGGGCACGAGATGGCGGGCGTCGTCGAGAGGCTGGGGCCGGGCGTGTCCGGCGTCGCGGTCGGGCGGCGCATGGTCGCGGCCATCGACGTGATCTGCCATGAATGCCGGTTCTGCAAGTCCGGCCGGACGAACCTGTGCGCGAAGCTCGTGCGCGTCGGCTTCGAGCGGGACGGCTCGCACGCCGAGTACGCCGTGATCCCGGCGGAGAACGCCTTTCCGATCCCGGACGGCCTCCCGTTCGAGCAGGCGGCGATCATCCCCGACGCGGTCGCCTGCATGTACAACGCTCTCCGGAACAAGGCGCAGGTTCAGCCCGGCGACCGCGTGCTGGTGCTCGGAACCGGCGGGCTGGGCATGCAGGCGATACAGATCGCGAAGGCGATGGGCGCGACGGTCTACGCGACCAGCCGGCAGGACGACAAGCTCGAGGCGGCGCTCGACCTCGGCTGCGACGGCGCCGTCAACACGAAGAAGCAGGATTTGAGGAAGGAAATCGAGCGCCTGACCGGCGGCGAGATGTGCGATTCGGTGCTCGACAACATCGGCATCGAGACGTCCATCGAGGAGAGCCTGATGCTCGTCCGCCCGGCGGGGCGCGTGATCATCGTCGGCTACAACGAGCCGTGCTTCCGGGCGAATTACCAGAACACCATGAAGTACGAGAAGGAGATCATCGGGATGCGCGGCAGCTCGCGCGACGACCTCCGCGACGCGATCGCGCTGGTGGAGCAGGGGAAAGTCGTGCCGTACATCACGAAGACGGTATCGCTGGAGGAAATCAACGAGGCGCTCGGCGAGATGCGCAGGGGAAGTGCGAAGGGGCGCATCGTCATCAAAATGAAGGACTGACGGAGGGACATTATGTACGGCGATTTGATACTCATCGGAACCTACACGATGCCGATCCGGTTCGGAACCGGCCAGGTGCTTCAGGGGAAGGGCGAGGGGATCTACGCGCTCCGGCTCGACCGCCGGACGGGGAGGCTCTCCCCGGAGGCCGCCTTCAAGGGGATCGACAACCCGTCGTACCTCTGCCGGGGCGGGGACGCGAGCCGCCTCTACGCGGTCAACGAGCTCAAGGAATTCCGCGGGGAGGCGACCGGCGCGCTGTCGTCGTTCCGGTTCGATCCCGAGGCGCTTACGCTGAAGCTCTTGAGCCAGCATCCGACCGGCGGAACCGACCCCTGCCACGTGGTGACCGGGGCCGGGGACAGCGTGTATGTCGCGAACTTCATGAGCGGCAGCATCGCGGTGTTCCGGACGGACGCCGACGGCGCGGCGCGGCTCCGGAGCCAGTTCTTCCAATATGAGGGCCACAGCGTGAACCCCGCGCGGCAGAGCTCGCCGCACGCGCACTCCGTCATTTTCGACCGGTCGGGGCGGCGCGCGTTCGTGCCGGACCTCGGCACGGACCGGCTGATGCGCTACGAGGTGGACGGCGAGACCGGAGAACTGACCGAGGCGGGCTTCTTCGCGCTCGACCCGGGCACCGGCCCGAGGCACTGCGCGTTCAGCCAGGACGGGAGGTATTGTTACTTAATCAAGGAGCTGACGAGCGAGATCGCGGCGCTGTCCTACGACGGGGAGACCGGCGAATTCCGCCACCTGCAGACGGTCTCGACCGTCTCCGGGGATTTCGCGGGACACAACAGCTGCGCCGACATCGACCTGTCGCTGGACGGGCGGTTCCTGTACGGCTCGAACCGCGGCGAGAACACGATCGCGTGCTTCCGGATCGATCAAAATACCGGGCTCATGCAAGCGGAGGGCAGATTTTCAAGCGGCGGCGAGATTCCGCGCAGCTTCGCGGTCGACCCGCTGGGCGAATTTTTGCTGGCGGCGAATCAGGACACGGGCAACGTCGTCGTGTTCCGCATCGACCGCGGGAGCGGCGCGCTCATCCACACATCCGAATCGGCGGTTCCGACGCCCGTGTGCGTGAAATTCTGGCATTGATCCCATGATAGGAGGTCTTTTGTGAATATTCCCCGGACGATGAAAGCGGTTGTCCTTGCCGCCCATGACAGGCTGGAGGTCGTGCAATTGCCGGTTCCCGAGCGGGGCCTGGCGAGGCGCTGTGCCGCATCCGCTCCGTCGCCATCTGCGGCTCCGACCCCAAGATGATCCGCGGGCACTATCAGGACGTCAACTGGCCGCCGTTCTTCCCGCTTGTGATGGGCACGAGTGGGCCGGCGAGGCGCACAGCGGCCGCGGAAAGTGCCGCAACTGCCTTTCGGGGCACTATACGGTCTGCCTGAACTGCGCATCGACCCGATCGGCATCACGCCGGGCGGCACGACGGTCGTGTTCGGCCCCGGCCCGGTCGGGCTGTGCGCGATGCGGATCGCCAGGGAACAGGAGGAATACCATGCTCAAGTATACGGAGATCATCGACCTGACCCTGCCGCTGTACACCGGAATGTCCATCCCGCCCGCGAACCGCGAGAACTCGCCGAGGGTCATCGTGGAAAACCGCCTCAACGTCGGGGAGAGGGGCATCCACGTGTCCTATTACCAGCAGGGGATTCACGCGGGCACGCACCTGGATTCCCCGCTGCACGTCGTCAAGGGCGGGGCGACGATCGACGAGATGCCGCTTTCGCACTTCATGGGCCCCGGCTGCTGCATCGACTGCACCGAGGTGAAGCCCAACGAGCCGGTGACCGCGG
>JAAYZL010000498.1 GCA_012514855.1 Clostridiales bacterium | reverse complement strand
TCTGGCGGTGGGCGTTTATATTGACCTTCTTGTCGGTGATGTCGACGCCCTCGAAGGTCACGGTTCCGGAGGTGGGCATCTCCAGCAGGTTCAGGCAGCGCAAAAACGTCGACTTCCCGCTGCCGGACGGGCCGATGACGACGAGCACCTCGCCGCGCCGGACCTCGGCGTCGACGCCGTTCAGCGCCTTGACCTTGCCGCCCGCGAACCGCTTCGTGAGCCCCTTTACGGCGATAATCGCGTCAGTGGTCACTGCTGCGCAGCCTCCTTTCGAGCTTTCCGACGAGCCACGAGAAGAACACCACCAGCACCAGATAGATCAGCGCCACCGCGATCAGCGGCATGAACGGCGAGTACGTGCGGCTGCGGATGATGTCGCCGCCCTTCGTCAGGTCGTGCACCGCCACGTAGCCCGCGACGGACGTCTCCTTCAGAAGCGCGATGAACTCGTTCATCAGCGACGGCAGCACGTTCCGGAAGGTCTGGGGGATGACGATGTAGCGCATCGTCGAGGCGTAGCTGAAGCCGAGGCTCCGGCCCGCCTCGAACTGGCCGTTGTCGATGGACATGATGCCGCCGCGCACGATCTCCGCGACGTACGCGCCGGAGTTCAGCCCGAACGCCAGCACCGCGACCATCGTGCCGTTGTCGGACGAGGCGAAGATGACGAAGTAGATGATCATCAGCTGCACGACGACCGGCGTTCCGCGAAGCACGGTCAGGTAGACCTTGCAGAAGCCGTTCAGCGCGCCGAAGAGCCTGCGGGCCGGCGTCGGCTGCGCGGTCATCTCGGTCTTGTCGTAGCTCGAGCGGACGATGGCGATCAAAATGCCGATCGCGACGCCCATGACCAGCGCCAGACCCGTGATGAGCAGCGTATTGCCCAGGCCCCCGACCAGATATCTCCAGCGGTTTCCCTGAATGAAGTTCAGGTGAAATTCCGCCTTCACGCCCTCAAACCATGCCTCCAAAGCGCTTCCCCCTCACCGCGATGAGCCTCCCTGCGCGCGCGAATAGGGGGCGGCTTTCGCGCTCCCTATTCGCACAGAACCGGCGCCTGGATTTATCCCTCCGGCGGGATGTACTTGTCGATGATCGCCTGCACGGTGCCGTCCGCGATCAATTCCTTGAGCGCGCCGTTGACCATCGCGGTCAGCTCCGGCGTGTTCTTCGAGAAGCACATCGCGTAGTTCTCGAGAATGTACTCGGTTTCCAGGATCTTAAGGCCCTCGTTCGCGGCGACGAAGTTCTTCGCGGGCTCGTTGTCGATGACCACGCACTCGACCTTGCCGCTGGTCAGCGCCAGAACCGCGTCGGCGCCGTTCTTGAAGCGCTCGATCGTGCCCTTGCCCTCGTCCTCGATGTCCCAGGTCGTGTAGAGGTCGCCGGTCGTGCCCTGCTGCACGCCGATCTTGTGGCTCGCGCCCTCGGCGAACAGGTCGTCGGCGCTCGTGATCTCGGAATCCTCGGGCACGATGATCACCTGGATGCCCGTCGCGTAGGAGTCGGAGAAGTCCACCGACTGCTTGCGCTCCTCGGTCACGGTCATGCCCGCCATGCCGAAGGAATACTTCCCGGCCTGCACGCCCGGGACGATGGAGTCGAAGTCCACGTCCGCGATCTCGAGCTCGTAGCCGAGCTTCTCGCAGATGGCGGCGGCGATCTCGGCGTCGATGCCGACGATCTTGTCCGTCTCGTCGTCGTAATACTCATACGGGGGGAAGGCCGCGTTGGTCGCCATCGTCAGCTTCTCGGCGACCGCCGCGCCGACCGTCATAATGAGAGCCAGGGCCAGGACAGCGCTCAGAATCTTCTTCATGTTTCCATCCTCCAAATTTGCGCGCGGGGTCCGCGCTTGATGGACTGATTATACACCCCACCGCACACAGATGCAATACTTCCCGCGCAATTTAACAAAATATGCACAATAGCTGCATAAATATGCGTTCCCGCTCCGCTTGACAACATCCCGGGGATGCACTATGATGGAAGGAGAATCCGCCGGAGGAAAACTATGATCATACTGGGAATCGACCCCGGACTCGCGACGATGGGCTACGGCGTCATCGAGGTCGTCGGGAACAGCCGCCGGGCCATACAGTACGGGGTGCTCTCGACGAAGGCGAACGAATCCACGCCCGCCCGGCTGCGCACGATCTTCCAGGGCGTCAACGAGCTTTTGGACATCTACCGCCCGGACGAGGTCGCGTTCGAGGAACTGTTCTTCGTCCGGAACGTGACGACCGGCATCGGCGTCAGCGCGGCGCGCGGGGCGGCCCTGGTCGCGGTCGCGACGCGCACGGACGACCTGTACGAGTATACGCCGATGCAGATCAAGCAGGCGGTCACCGGCTACGGCC
>JAAYZL010000497.1 GCA_012514855.1 Clostridiales bacterium | reverse complement strand
TTGGAGCGCGCGCGGCGTTGTTGCGGGGGTCGATTTCGCCGTTTAATAGCCCAGCGCCTTGCCGTCGCGGCGGGGGTCCGCGCCGCCGCGCAGCGTGCCGTCCTCCTGGTAGACGATGGCCTGCACGGCGCCGAAGTACGGCGCCCATTCGCCGCGGTCGGTCAGGCCGTGGCCCATCGCCTCGAGCGCCGCGAGCACCTCGGGGTCGATGCCGTTCTCGCCGGACTCATAGCCGATGGTGTTGGCCGTGTTGTCGAAGATGCGCGGCATGTCGATCGCATCCTGTATGTCCATACCGTGGTCGATCACGTGCGAGATCACCTGCACGACCGTCGGGAAGATGCGCGTCGCGCCGGGCGAACCGATCGTCATGTACGGCGCGCCGTCCGGGTCGAGCAGGAAGGTCGGCGTCATCGACGACAGCGGCCGCTTGCCGCCCTCGATGCGGTTGACGGAGGTCTCGCCGGTCACGAAGTCGTCGAGCTCGTCGTTGGCGATGAAGCCGTAGCCGGGAATCGCGATCTTCGAGCCGTAGAAGTAGTTGATGGTCTTTGTCACCGCGACCATGTTGCCTTCCTTGTCGGCGATCGAGAAGTGCGTCGTGGAACCGGACTGGTACTTGTACGGGTCCTCGGCGGAGAAGACCTGCGCGGCGGCCGGATCGATCTTTTCGGCCAGCATCTTTGCGTACTCCTTCGAC
Source organism: Clostridiales bacterium (assembly GCA_012514855.1). The sequence continues at coordinate 2,161 of JAAYZL010000497.1, read as the reverse complement.
GTGAGGCCCTCGAGCGGCACCTCGGCGAAGTCCGTGTCGGCCATGTACTGCGCGCGGTCAGCGAAGGCGAGCTTGAACGCCTCGGAGAACAGGTGCAGGTACTCGGCCGAGTTTACCTCGAGCGGGGCGATGTCGAAGTTCTCGAGGATGTTCAGAATCTGGATCAGGTGCGTGCCGCCGGAGGACGCCGGCGGGGCCGAGATGACGGTGTAGCCGCGGTACGTCGACGAGACGGGCGTGCGCACCTTGACCTCGTAGTCAGCCATATCCTGCATCGTGAGCACGCCGCCGTACTTGTTGACGGTGTCGACGAACGCCTGCGCGACCGGGCCCGTGTAGAACGCGTCCCTGCCGCCGTCGGCGATCAGCTGCAGCGTCTTTGCGAGGTCCTTGTTGGTCAGGGTCGAGCCGATCTCGTAGGGCAGCTTGTCCTCGGTCAAGTAGTAGGAGCCGATCTCCGGGTACTTGATCAGGTAGTCGTAGTTGTCAAGCGTGTTGGTGTTCATGTTGAGCGACACCAGATAGCCGTTCGTCGCAAGGTCGATCGCCGGCTGCATCAATGCCTGGGGGTCGAGCGTGGCGTAGTGCTCGCGCGCGTACTCGAGGCCCGCGACCTCGCCGGGAATGCCGACGGACTTTCCGCCCTCGACCTTCTGGTTGCCGATGACGTTGCCGTCGGCGTTGAGCTGCCACATCGCCGGCGTCGCCGCCCCGGGCGCGCGCTCGCGGAAATCGATGAACACGTCCTCGCCGGTCTCGGCGAAGTGGATCAGCATGAAGCCGCCGCCGCCCAGACCCGATGTGTACGGCTCGGCGACGCCCAGCGTGTAGGCGACGGCGATGGCGGCGTCGATGGCGTTGCCGCCCTGCTCGAGCACCGCAAGTCCCGCGCGTGAGGCGTAGTAGTTCGACGAGGCGACGACGCCGTTTTCGCCGACGGCGTCGCGATCGGTGCGCTTGGCTTTTCCGTTTTCGTCGTACGGCTGCCAGATCTCCTCGGCGGAGGCGGCAAACGGAATCATCAGCGCGAGCACAAGCAGGAGGGCAAGCAGCTTCGAAGTTCTCTTCATGGAATTTCCTCCCTTTTAAATTGCATTGCGGCGCCGACCGCGGCGCCGCCGCGATGTCCCGGTGCGGCAGAACTCCGCACCAGTATAAAGACAGTATAACATATCCAACCAAAAATTGGGATTTTTCACATATTTATTTCGAAGTTATTCGAAAAATGCGCGAAAGAAAAATGCTTGGGGAAAGACCATTTTGCAGGGCGCGGTTTTATTTTTGACCGGCAGAGCCATTTCCCGCGCCCTCGGCGGGCGGGACGGCGCGGTAGCGCTGCTTCGGGCGGCCGACCTTGCCGTAGCTCACCCGTACCTCGACGCGCTTCAGGAGCGCCAGGTGCTGCAAATACCGGTAGACCGTCTGCTCGGCGAGGCCGGTGCCGAGCGCGATGTCCTTGACGTCGTAGAACGCGCCCGAATGCCGAAGGTAATTCTCGATCAGCGCGAGCGTCTCGGCGCTGATTCCCTTGACGGCGTCCTGCCGTCTCTCGGCGCCCCGGCTGTTTTCGAGGAGCCGCAGATGCACCTTGATGCGCGAGACGATATCCGGCGCCTTGATCGGCTTGAGCGCGATGTCGCTCGCGCCGGCGGCCAGAAAGCGGTCGGCGGCCTCCTGCGCCTCGTCGATCGTGAAGACGATGATCGGCACCTCCGGCGACAGCGCGCGCAAAAGCTCTATGCCGCGTATGCCGCTGATGCCGGGCATGTGGTAGTCGATCAGCACGATGTCCGGCATTTCCTCTCGGAACCGCGCGAGGCCGCCCGGCACGTCGTGCGCGGTCAGCGTGCGCCAGCCCTGATAGCGAAACAGCGCGTTCAGCGCGTAGCAGATCTGCACGTCGTCGTCAATCGAGAGTATCGTCGTCTGCCTTTTCATCCCGAACCTCCTCCGGTATCTGAAAGATCACGCGCGAGCCGCTGCCGGGCCGGCTCACGATGGACACGGCGCCGTCCGAACGCTCGACGGCGCTTTTGACAAAGCCCATGCCCAGCCCGGTCGAGCCGTGCGTCGTGAAGCCGCTGTCCCAGATGCGCGCGAGATCCGCCTCGGGGATGCCGACGCCGTTGTCGGACACCTCGAAGCGAACCGTCGGCCCTTC
>JAAYZL010000496.1 GCA_012514855.1 Clostridiales bacterium | reverse complement strand
GGTACGGGATCGAGAAGTCGATCGTCTGCGCGCGGGTCAGGTTGCCGGTGATGTTGGCGATGATCACGTCGATCTGGCCGCTGGTGAGCGCCGGGATGCGCGTGTCGCCGTTGACGTCGACGATCTCAACCTCGACGCCGAGCACCTCGCCGAGCCTGTGCGCCCAGTCGACGTCGTAGCCGGTGGGCTGGCCGTTCTCGTCATAGCCGCCGATCGGCATGCCGGAAAGCGAGCAGCCGACGACGATCTTTCCCTGGGAAAGGATGCGATCCAGCGTGGACTCCTCCGCGAGGCCGGGCAGCGCGAACGCGCAGGTAAACATGATGATCGCCAGTACAAACGCCAGTTTCTTCATTGTGTGCCCTCCCATTTTCTGCTTCGTCGAATTGGCAAGCGGCCTTCCAAACCCGAAAACTCCCGCGCCTTTTGCCGCGCGCGGAGCCCACGAGTTTGTACCACGATTATAACATTAACGTTGTCGGCTGTCAATAGCCGCGCGAACTATTTTCTTTACGCATTTGACCGATGCAAAAACATGCAGAATCCGAATGTGAATCTTCGCGGGTTTTCCCTGCAAATCCGGAGCCGATCTGGGCATTTCACCGATTTTTAGAGCATTGTCTGCATCTCAATGTCCACTTGCATGCAAGACGCCGTGACGGGTGGGACGGCGCCGAATTTCGGATTTTTGTGCACCCGGCCTGCTATTTGAAGATCAACTGCGGCGCGGTCGTCAGGCGCTCGGGCTTTCCGCATGCAATCACATAGCCGTCCTCGGTGCGCGAGCCGGGTATGTCGGCCTCGAACAGCGGGATATCGACCGAGATCACCATGTTGTCCTCGAGCACGGTCCTGCTCGACGGCCCGAGTATCGGCGGCTCGAACTCGATCACGCCGACGCTGTGCAGTCCCGAGTACAGGAAGTTCTTTTCAAAGCCCGCCTCCGCCATGATCGCGCGGCCCAGCGCCTCGACCTCGCTCCCGACCCTCCCGGCGATCAGGTTTTCGCCGCAAATGTTCTGCGCGCGGACCTGCGCCCGGACGGAATCGATCACGCGCTGCCCCGGATTTCCGACGATGACCGAGCGCGCGCACGCCCCGTGATACCCCTCGTAGCGCGGCGCGACGGTGACCAGCACGAGGTCGTCCCTCCCGATCCGGCGCAAAGTCGTCCGGCCGAGGATATGGCGCGTGTTCGGCCCGGAGCAGACGATCGTATCGATGCCGGTTCCCTCGCCGCCGGCTTTTCGCATCGCGTACTCCGCCTCGGCGGCGATTGCGCGCTCGGTCGCACCGGGCCGCACCGCGTCGACCGCCGCCTCCATGCCGAGGTTCGCGAGCCTGTACGCATAGCGGATGACCTCGAGCTCCGCCGGGGACTTGATGCCGCGCAGAGGCTCGAGGATGGCGTCCATCTTGACGCACTCCGCCGCGGGGAACGCCCGTCGGATCGCCTCGTAGATCTCCGCGCCCATGAGCGAAAGCCCCGCGAGGCCCAATCTCCGGATGTCGCGGCCGGCGGCGACGTCCTTCAGCGGCACGAGCTCCGCAAACGGGTAATCCTCGTTTTCGGCGGCGAACTCGCGGAGCGCGACGATGTCCGGTACGGTCCCGACCTCCGCCGCGTAGCCGACGGTCTCCGGCCCGACGAGCAGCTTCGGGTCCTCCCCCGGCGCGAACAGCAAAAGCACCGGCTCAAAGCACACCGGCACGTCCGCGTAATAGCGCGCGTAGGCCGCGCCATAGGTGTGCCGGTCGTCCGCGTAGGCGATCAGCATGTCGAGGCTCTCGCGCCGGAGCACGCCCTGCACCCTCTCCCAGCGCGCGCGGTACTCCCCGCGCGGAATTCTCGGAAGCATATCGGACATCCCGAAGCCCTCCTTATGCGAATGTAGAACAGGAATGCGTCCAAAGCGACCGGCGATCCCGCCGCCGAATAAATCAGCGGTTACCTAGATC
>JAAYZL010000495.1 GCA_012514855.1 Clostridiales bacterium | reverse complement strand
GGTTGTACGGGTCCATCACGAGATACCCGTCCAGCCGCTCGCGCTCGACGTATTTGACGATGCGCTCGATGCGGGAGGTGAACTCCCCGTTCGGAAAGCCGTTTTTCAAGAGATTCAACATGGAAACCCCTCCCGGTGTGGCCTATTCGCGGCTGATCTTCGGGTTCAGCGCGTCGCGGATGCCGATGGACAGAAAGTTGAACGAGATCACGAACAGCATGATCCCGAGGCTCGGGAACATCGAGAACCACCACGCGCTCGAAAACGCGCCGCTGATGTAGGCGTTGTGCAGGATCTTGCCCCAGCTGTGGACGAGCGGGTCGCCGAGGCCCAGGAAGCTGATCGCGGACTCGGCGACGATCGAGGTCGCCATGACGACCGTGAGGCCGACGAACACCGGCGTCGACACGTTGACCAGCACGTGCCTGAACACGATCGTACGGTTTCGGATGCCCAGGCACCGCGCCGCCTCGATGTACTGCAGGCCGCAGCACTTCATCGTCGAGGAGCGGGTGATGCGCGCGATGCTCGGCCACGCGAAGAGTCCTATGATGATGGCGACGGTGTTGATGCTCGTCCGATCCAGCATCGCCGTCGCGATGATCATCAGCGGCAGCATCGGGATCGTCAGGAACACGTCGGTGATGCCCATGCCGAGGGTGTCGACCCACTTGCCGTAAAACCCGGACACGAGGCCGATCGGCACGCCGATCAGCGCGGCGACCAGCATCGAAATCGCGCCGACCTTGATTGAGGCGCGCGTGCCCCAGACGACCTGCGCATAGAGATCGAGCGCCATGTCGTCGGTGCCCATCGGGTGCGCCGCGCTCGGCGGAAGCAGCTTGTCCTGATAGCTTCCGTAGCCGGTCACGTTCTCCGCCAAGAGTGGCGCGAACAGCGCGACCAGCAGCAGAAACGCGACGCCCAGCAGCCCGATTACGCCCAGCCGGTTCCGGAAGAAGACCTTGAGCTCCTTCGCGTAGCGCTTCTCGATGACTTTCTTCTCCGTCATGGAGTCCGGCCCCCCTTCACTCGAGCTTGATCCGCGGATCGAGCGCCGCGCACAGTATGTCGGTCAGTATGTTCATCACGATGACGCTCAGCGCCAGTATGATGAACGCGCCCTGCAGCACCGGGTAGTCCTGCTGGCCGACCGCCTGATAGATCATGCGGCCGACGCCCGGATAGGAGAACACGGTCTCGGTCAGCACCGCGCCGCCGACCATGCTGCCCAAGGTCAGCCCCGCGACGGTGATCGTCGGGATCATCGCGTTTTTCGCCGCGTGCCGCCACAGAACCCGCCTCTCGCGCATCCCCTTCGAGCGCGCGGTCCGGATGTAGTCCTCGCCCATCACGTCGATGATGCTGCCGCGGGTGTAGAGCACGTAGTCGGCCAGGTGCAATATCATCAGCGTCGCCAGCGGCAGGATCAGGTGTTTTCCCATGTCGACAAAGACGGTCCAGGCGCCCTTGATGCCGGGCGAGACGGCCCCGCCGATCGGCAGCAGCGCAAGCCTGTAGCCGAAGATGTACAGAAGCGTAAACCCGAGCCAGGGCACGAACACGGAAATCCCAAAAACGGAGATCGCGTTGACGACCTGATCGAACGCCGTGCCCCGCTTGTAGCCGGAGTAGATGCCGAGGGGGATTCCGATCAGCATCGTGAAGACCTGCGTAAGCCCCATCAGGAGCAGCGTCCAGGGGAGCTTTTCGCCGATAATCTGCAGCACGGGCCTTCGCTGCATGAACGAGATGCCGAGATTCCCCTGAACGAGGTTTCCGAGAAAGCTCGCGTACTGCTCCCACAGCGACTTGTCCAGCCCGAAGCGCGCGATCATCTCCTGCCTCTGGGCGTTCGTCATGCGGGTGTCGACCAGCATGTCCACGGGGTTCGACGGCATCAGGCGCACGATCAGGAAGGTGAGGGTGACGGTGATGAAGATCGTGACGATGCCCTTGAGGATGCGCTTCAATATGTAAATTCTCATTGCCCGCCCCCCTGTTCCCGGTAAAGATGGCACCGGACCGCGTGGCCGCCCATGTCCAGAAGCTCCGGGTGCTCCCGCTCGCAGACGGGCATCTTCCGGTTGCACCGGGTGTGGAACTTGCAGCCCTGCGGCGGGTCGGCGGGGTTGGGCACGTCGCCGGCGAGGATGATGCGCTTGCGCTCGAGCCGGGGGTTGGGCTTCGGAATGGCGCTCATCAGCGCCACGGTGTACGGATGCAGCGGGTTGTCGAAGATTTCGCGCTTGCCGCTCAATTCCACGAGCTCGCCCAGGTACATCACGGCGATGCGGTCGGACAGGTATTTGACGACGCTCAGGTCGTGCGCGATGAAGAGATAGGTGAGCCCCAGT
>JAAYZL010000494.1 GCA_012514855.1 Clostridiales bacterium | reverse complement strand
TCCCTAGAAAGAGAGCGCCCGCGGATTGCTCTGCGGACGCCCTTTGTAGATTTTCGCATTCTTAGTGTATCAGATTCTTTTCCGACATTCAAGCGAATTGCGGCGAACTATAACGAACTCTTGAATTATTTTTTGTCCGGGGCGCGCGAACGCAATCTCATCTGTCTTGTGCCAGCTCGTGCGCATCCCCATTTGCGCGGCGTTGAGCGTCGACCGCATTCAAAGCTCTGTCGTGAAGGATCTGCGCCCAGCGCACGGTGCACCGCATTTCCGCCGCAATCCGCTCCCACGACTGGAAGCACAGATAGCGCTTTTCCAGCAGTGTACGGTAACTTTGATTGGAAACCTCCGCGATGCAGTCGGCGATCTCCATTTTCAGATCCACCAGCCGGTCAATCTGCCGGTTGAGACTGTCTTCGGCCTCCATCAGGCGAACGATCGAATCCTGGAGGGAGGTGACGCTGCGCGTGCGTGAAACGGGTTCGCTGTCATAGGCCACGGTGACCTTCTGCGTAAGGGAACGCAGGACGAGGATCTGCTCGAGCTTGTTGCTGATTTCCTGATCCAGGCGATATGCCTGGCCGAGATACTCTTTCGCCGTCATTCGTACACCTCCGTTATGCCCATGCGCTGGTTGAGCCGAATCAACAGCTTGCGGCCGCTGATGTTCGTGAGCACCCCAAACCATCTTGACCGGAAGAAGGTTTCCGTGTCGTGCTTTAAGCGCCGCGCCCTCAAATCCTTGGCCTTGCCGGCGAGCCGTTGTACAGACCGACGATAGTCGATTACGGCCTGTAGAATGATGGCGTCCGCAAGATCCCTGTACCCGGGGTCGTTCATATAAGCCTTATCCATGAGGATCCGCCTCCAATGCTTTTAGAATCGCGGCGACCTCCGCCGCAGAGGTGACCTTGAAGGCTTGTCCTTTTGCATCCTTGATTTTCTGAATCGTGATCTCTTGAAGCTTTGTCAATTTGCCGGGGGCAACGCCCTTTCCACCAGGGGTCTTGACCTCGAAGGCCACGAACCGTCCGTGAACGCAGGCGATGATGTCGGGGATGCCTGCCGTCGAGTACATGCTCCCATGCTCCTTCCACGCAAAGCAGCAGGGTGTCTTTTTCAGCAGCCGCAGGATCGCGGCCACGATGTCGGATTCCCTCATGGCTTTTCCACCTTGCTAAGGCGTATGTAGCGCCGGCCGTTGCTTCTGCGCCTACTCATCAGGATCCCCTCGCCATCATAGAGCCGCTGCTGGAGTCTGCACAGCAGTTTGCAAGCCGCTGCGAGGTATTCATCCTCCAACCGTCCGCCCATGAGCGCGGTTACCTCCGCGAACAACTCCGCGGGTTCACCTTCCCATTTCGTCCGCTCTTGCATCAGTTGTATAACGCCCTGGATAAACCGCGAGTCCAGATACTCCGATTCTTGCTGCTGGGATTCCTGCTTTCTGGCGGGTTGCGCGGGATCCCGTTTTGTTGCGCGGATGCGGATCATGATTTCGCATCCGTCCATCCAGACCGTATGCTCCCAAAGAGGGCCTGGGACTGCCTGGGTTTTCGTTTGTGCCTCGGTTTTCATTTGCTAAATCCTCCGTTCGAGCAGTGGCAGGCCGCAATTTCGTCCGCCACTGTTTTTCGTCGAAAGCTCCTATTAAAGAGGTACCCGTCCCATCCGCCACGTCCGCCCTATCCCAGTAAACAAAGGCTTCTTGCAGGGGCAGGCCATCACACCACATATCCCCGCCCACCACTGCTCGCCCCTTCCAGGGACAGAAGGGACAAGTGGCAGATATACCCCATTTAAGGAACTAACACCAGACTGGGTTGGAAGCGCACATTTCGCAGCGTAATTTTCCTACGCCCATTGCTCTTTTTCGCGTTGATAAGGATGCCCATGTCGTCGTACAAGCGCTGTGCGAACCGATTGAGCAGCTTGCCGGCCTCCGAGGCGAGGCTAACCTCCACGGGCTCTCCCAGCGTATCGATTGCGGCGGCGAGCAGATCGCTCGGTTCCCCTTGCCATTCTGCCCTTGTGTGCATCAGCAGCACGACTCCTTGAAGGAAACGCGACCCCGCATACGCCAAATCCTCCTGATATTTCTCGCTGTCCTCGGCCATGAGCATCCAATTCCCCTGGCTGAAGCGCAGCAGCATGTCGCGCTCATCAAAATCGCGCCCGGAGACATGCAAGGTGCTCGTCGCTTCGCCGCGCTTTCCGTCGAGCCCGAGCACAGCGTCGGCCACGCCCGTTAAGCCCATGGAACCGGATATCCGCTCGTACCAGTCGTCGCTCTCTTTCGTCTTGCGCAGGTGATGCACGCACATGACCGCGAGTTGTCGCTCCTGCGCGAATCTCTGCAGTTCGCCGAAGATGCGCGTGTCCGCCTCGTAGGCGTTCTCCCCGCGCGCGCTCTTGCCCTTGACGCGGCCCAGCGTATCGATGATGACCAGCCTTGGACTCGCACTGCCGTCAGCCCATTTCTGCAGCTGCCAGAGCAGATTCCCGTCGAGCGTGTCCGCCTCGTGTGCAATGGACAGCCCGGGCGACGCCTGCCCCTGTATCAGCGCGGAGAGTCGAGCCTGTACGCGGTACTGCCGCGATTCCAGGTCGAGGTAGAGCACATCCCCTTGAAGCGTCGCATTTCCGAGAAACGGTTTGCCGGCAGCAACATCCAGCGCCATGCGCAGCGCCATCCAGCTCTTGCCGCGCTTGGGTGCACCCGCAAAGACGGTGAGGCCGACGGGCACCATGCCTTGTATGATCTGCGGCGGATGCTGCAGGCGTTTCCCATATAGCGAGGCTGCGGTGTAGGTCTTGAGCGGCGCCTGCTTTTCCTCCCGCGGTTTGAAATAGCCGTCCTCGCAGGTGATCAGCGGCGCATTCTGTTTTACCTGGATTC
>JAAYZL010000493.1 GCA_012514855.1 Clostridiales bacterium | reverse complement strand
CCCCGCGGCGCGTTGGATATGCTATAATGTGGGCGAACGGACGAATACAGGGAGAGGAAAGCGGATATGTACGAGCAACACCGGGAGAGAAACCTATCAATGGTGATGGATTTTTACGAGCTGACGATGTCCAACGGCTATTTCCGGGACGGCTTCGGCGGGGCGCGCGTCGCGTTCGACGTGTATTACCGCAAAAACCCGGACAACGGCGGCTTCGCGATCTTCGCGGGGCTCGAGCAGGTCATCGACTACATCCGAAGCCTGCACTTTACCGAGAAGGACGTGGCCTTCCTGCGCGCGCAGGGCATCTTCGACGAGGGATTTTTGGAGTACCTGCGCAATTTTCGGTTCACCGGAAGCATCTGCGCGCTCCGCGAGGGCACGATCATGTACCCGAACACGCCGATCGTGACGGTCGTGGCGCCCTTGATCGAGGCGCAGCTCGTCGAGACGGCGCTGCTTCTCGAGATCAACCACCAGTCGCTGATCGCGACGAAGGCGAACCGCATCGTGCGCGCGGCCGTTGGGCGCGCGGTCAGCGACTTCGGCGCCAGGCGCGCGCACAACATCGACTCGGCGGTCTACGGCGCGCGCGCGTCGTACATCGGCGGCGTGAACGCGACCGCGACCGTGCTCGCGGGCCAGATGTTCGACATTCCGGTGTCCGGCACGATGGCGCACTCGTGGGTCATGTTCTACCCGGACGAGTTCACGGCGTTCGCGAAGTACGCGCGCACCTACCCGAACGCGTGCACGCTGCTCGTGGACACCTACGACGTGCTGGAGACCGGCGTCCCGAACGCCATCCGGACGGCCAAGGAAGTGCTGGAGCCGATGGGCAAGCGGCTGCGCGGCATCCGGCTCGACAGCGGCGACCTCGCGTACCTCTCGAAGCAGGCGCGCGCCATGCTCGACGCCGCCGGGCTCGAGGACTGCAAGATCGTCGCGTCGAACAGCCTCGACGAGATGACGATCCAGTCGCTGCTCGGCCAGGGCGCGAGGATCGACATCTTCGGCGTCGGCGAGCGGCTGATCACCGCGCGCTCGGAGCCGGTGTTCGGCGCGGTCTACAAGCTGGTCGCAGTAGAGGAAAACCAAAAGTTCGCGCCGAGGATCAAGATTTCCGAAAACGTCGAAAAGGTCACGAACCCGGGGCTCAAGCGGCTTCTGCGCGTGTACGACGAGCACGGGAAGAGCGTCGCGGACCTCCTGACGCTCGCCGACGAGCCGATCCCCGGCCCGGAGCCGTACCGCTTCGTCGACCCCGTCCGCCCGTGGCGCATCCGCTTTTTTGAAAACTGCCGGTTCGAGAATCTGCAGGTGCCGGTGTTCGAGGACGGGGCGCTGAAATACGACTGCCCGCCGCTCGCGGAGGTTCGCGCGTATGTCCGGCGGCAGCTCGAGGGGCAGATCTGGGAGGAGGAGCAGCGCTTCGAAAACCCGCACGAGCACTATTTGGACATGAGCCCGAAGCTCTACGAATTGAAGATGGGCATGCTCGACCATCCGCAAACCTGAAGCGAAGCCCCGCGTCGCAAGCGACGCGGGGCTTCGCTTTACAGTCTACATCCTTCTCGCGAGCACCGTCTCCTCGTAGTCCTTGACCTTCGCGAGCCACGCGTCCCCGGCGGGAACGCCCTTTGTCATCAGGTAATACTCCCAGACGGCGCACGCGGGCAGGTTCTTGCGCTCCTCCATCAGCGCGAGCCGGGCGGTCAGGTCGCCGTCCAGCTCCGCCTGGCGGATGTCGTCGACCGGCGCGAGCGCGGCGCACAAAAGCGCCTTCCTGGCGTTTCGCATGCCGATGACCCACGCGGCGATGCGGTTGATCGACGCGTCGAAGTAGTCCAGGCCGATCAGCACGCGGTTTTCGAAGCCGTTGAACACGATCTCGTCCATGATCCTCTGCAGCTCGTCGTCGTGCGTGATCACGTGGTCGCTGTCCCAGCGGACGCCGCGGCTGACGTGCAAAAGCACCTTGTCGACGAATTGTAGCGTCGCGCTGAGCTTCGCGGAGATCACCTCGGTCGGGTGGAAGTGGCCCGCGTCGAGCGTGTAGAGTATGCCGTTTTTGACCGCGTAGCCGTAGGAGAACTCGTGGCTGGCGACCGTGTAGCTCTCGACGCCGATGCCGAACAGCTTGCTCTCCAGCGCGCAGGGCACGAGCTCGGAGTCGATGTCGTCCTCGAAGATCTCGTCGAGCGACGCCCTCATCACGTCGCGGTAGAGCTTCGTGTCCGCGCAGGTGTCCTTGAAGCCGTCGGGCATCCAGTAGTTGACCGCGCAGGGCTT
>JAAYZL010000492.1 GCA_012514855.1 Clostridiales bacterium | reverse complement strand
TTTACGGAGCGCAGCGGAGTAAAAATAATTCCTGCAGTCAGGATCGCGCCCGGAAATCCGTGAGGATTTCAGCGAGCTGAAGCCCATTCTTCCTATGCATCAAAAAACCGCAGTTTTTTGATGCCCTGACAAGCCCGGCAGCGCCGGGCTTGTTTTGTCCGCGCGGCCCGGATGCCGGTATTTTTTTCGCGCACATTTTTGGCAATTTCCGGCCCTGAATATTGACATTCGATAATTCATACGTTATACTTCGATTATTCAACGCCTGAAAGGACTTGTCGTATGCAGGGTGAAATCTCCAGCTATCGCGTCCTTCGCTCCCAGCCGGAGTACATAAAGCTCATCGTGGCGAACCTCATCAACCGCTTCGGGGACTCGATCGATGCCATCGCGTTTTCCTGGATGATGTACGAGATCACGAACAGCGCCTCGCTTGTGGCGCTGATTTTGGGGCTCAACTACGTCCCGACGGTGCTTCTGCAGCCCCTGGCCGGCGCGCTGGTCGAGCGCATCTCGAAAAAGCACATCATGATCGCGTTCGACCTCGTGCGCGGCGCGATCGTCGCGGCGGGCGTTTTTTTCTATTGGGCGGGTTCGCTGACGCCGGGGCTTCTGATCGGGATGACGCTGCTGATCTCGACGGCGGAGTCCTTCCGCACGCCGGCCGGCGTCGCGATCGTGCCGATGGTGCTCAAGGAGGAATTATACACGGTCGGCGTCGCGCTGAACCAATCGGTCGGGCGCGCGACCGAGCTCGCCGGGCTCGCGGCGGCGGGCGCGATCATCGCGCTCGTCGGCTGCGGCGGCGCGCTGCTGATCGACGTCGCGACGTTCGCGCTCTCCGCCGCGGTCATCGCGTTCATACGCCTCGAGGAGACGCTTCCGCAGCGCATGGCCGACCTCCGCAACATTTTCAAGGACTTTGCCGAGGGGCTCCGGCTCGTCCGCGAGCACCGGATGCTGCTCGCGCTTCTGTTCGTCGCCGCGCTGATCAACTTTTCGACGGTACCGCTGCACACGTTTTCGGTCGCCTACGTCGCCGACTGGCTTAACGGCGACGCGACGGTGCTGTCCGCGACGCAGTTTCTGGTCGTCGCCGGGACGGGCATCGGCTCGGTGATCTGCCCGAAGATCACGCGGATTCGGCGCAACACGCAGATCGTCGCGTTCGGGCTCTTGCAGTCCGCGGCGCTCTTGCTTTTCGGGCTCGCGGTGCTCGTCCCCGACCTCGAGGCGCGGCGCATCATCGCGCTCGTGGCCTGCCTGATGTTCGGGCTCTCCTCCGGCGTCATCAACGTCGTGTTCGCCGCCGCGCTGATGCGCAACGCGCCGAAGGAATACATCGCGCGGCTGTCGGGCATCTCGAACGCCGTCATGACGAGCGCGATCCCGGCCGGGAGCTTTTTGTGCTCCGCGCTCGCGGCGTTTGTCAAGGTGCCGGTCGCGATCGCGGCCAGCGCCGCGCTGAGCTTTGTGCTGTTCCTGGGAATCGCCGGGATCAATACGCTGAAGAACCTATGAGCTCGGTTTGTCCGAGAAGAAACCTGCTAAGCCAAGTCAATAGGCAAGCAGGTTTCTTATAATTCTTTCCGCCGTTTTTGCGCGGCCCCGAGCAAATTCTTCGCGTGCTCGAGCGCGCTGCCGGCCGCCTCGGCGCCGCCGACGAGCCGGGCGATCTCCAGAGCGCGGCCGTCGTCGTCGAGCGCCCGCACGGTCGTCTCGGCGCGCTCCCCAACTTGCCGCTTTTCGACGGCAAAGTGCCTGTCCGCGAGCGCGGCAATCTGCGGCAGGTGCGTGACGCACAATACCTGCCGGGTTCTGGCGATCTTCGCGATCTTCTCGCCGACCGCCTGCGCCATGCGCCCGGAGACGCCGGAGTCGATCTCGTCGAACACCATCGAATCGACGCCGTACTCGTCGCTCGACACGGCCTTCAGCGCCAGCATCACGCGCGAGAGCTCGCCGCCCGACGCGATCGCGTGCAAGGGCTTCAGCGGCTCGCCGGGGTTCGGCGAGATCAGAAACTCGACCTTATCCGCGCCGGTCTCGGCGATCTTCTCCGGCGCGACGCGAATCTCAAAGCGCGTCTTTTCCATGCCGAGGTCCTTCAGGTGCTCGAGAATCTTCCCCGAAAGGCCGTCGGCGACCGCGCGCCGCCTATCGGAGAGCTCCGCGCACCGGGCCTTCAGCTCCGCGTCCATCGCCCTCAACCGCTTCTTCCGCTCCGCGACGTCTTCCTCGCCGCCTGCGAGCTGCGCCCTTCGCGCCTTGAGCTTTTCGCCGCGCGCGATCACGTCCGCGAGCTCCGGCCCGTACCGCTTTTCGAGCCGGCGGATCAGGTCGAGCCGCTCGGACAGCCTTTCGAGCGCCGCGGGGTCCAGATCGACCTCCTCGAGCGCGTCGCGGAGCTCGCAGCCCGCGTCCTGCGCGGCGTATGTAAGCTCCCGGAGCCTCCCTGCGAGCGCCTCGTAGCGCGCGTCGAGCCCGGCGATCTTCGAGAGCGCGTCCGCCGAGCGGCTCAGCGCCTCCTGCGCGCTCATCGGCGCGTCGTAGGTGAGCCGGTACGCGGACGACAGGCTCTCCCGGACGCGCTCGGCGTTCTGCAAAATCGACAGCCTCGCGACGATCTCGGCCTCCTCGCCGGGCTTCAGCTTCGCGGAAACGATCTCCGAGAGCTCGCGGTCAACGTCCTCGAGCTCGCGCTCCCGCCCGGCCGCGTCCGAAAGCGCGGACTTGATCGCGCCCGCGAGCCGCATGCGCTCCCGGTATCTCTCCGCGATCCCGGCAATCGCCGCGCGGTGCCCGTCCGTTCCGAACGCGTCGAGAAAGCCCATGTGCCGCTCGGGGTCGAGAAGCGCCTGGTGCTCGTGCTGGCCGTGGATGTCCATCAGGAGCGAGGTCAGCCGCCGGACGGACGAAAGCGGCACAACGGCGCCCGACACGCGGCAGATGTTCCGCCCGGAAGCCGAGAGCTCGCGGGAGACCGCGACGAGCCCGTCCTCCGCCTCCGCCCCCATCTCCTCGAGCACCTCGACGGCGCGCGGGCAGCCGGAGACGTCGAACAGCGCCTGCACGCTCGCCTTCTCCGCGCCGGTGCGGATCATGTCCCGCTCCGCGCGGCCGCCGAGCGCGAGGTTCAGGCTGTCGACGACGATCGACTTCCCCGCGCCGGTCTCGCCCGTAAGCACATTAAACCCCCTCGAGAACTCGATTCCGAGCGACTCGATGAGGGCGATGTTGCGGATGTTGATTTCCAGAAGCACGACTTGGCCTCGCTATCTCTTGATCAGCGCCTGAATGCGCCCGACGACGGAATCGACGATGTCCTCCGAGCGCACGATGACCAGTATGGTGTTGTCCCCGGCGATGGTGCCGAGGATTTCCTGCCACTTCAAAGAGTCGATCGCCTCGGCGGCGGCCTGCGCGCTGCCGGTGATGGTCTTGATGACGATCATATTCGTCGCCGAGTCGATCGACATCATCGACTCCGCGAGTATGCGGATGAACCGCTCGCTCATCCCGCGCTCGGCGCGCTCGACCGTTGCATATTTATACCCTCCGTTTTCCGAGAGAACCTTCAGGAGCCGGAGCTCCTTGATGTCCCTGGAGACGGTCGCCTGCGTAACCCGAACGCCGCGCGCCTTCAATTCCGAAGCCAGCTCTTCCTGCGTCTCGATGTCCTTCTTCTCGATGATCTCCAATATCATATCGTGGCGTACGCTTTTCATGCCGAGCCTCCTCGTGCGTGTTTCGGGGGGTCAGTGCGTCCATTGCGAGAGTTTTTCCCGCAACAGGCCGAAGTAATCGCGCTCGCGCAGGCGGATGAACCGCGCCTTGCGCACGCCCTTGACAATGGTCACAGACGATCGGTCCCCCGACAGCTCGAGCGTCCGGCGGCCGTCGAGCACGGCATGGGTCTGGGAAGGGTCTCCGAGCACCTTGACGGTGACCCGATCGTTCGCGGGGGCCACAATGGGCCGGGCGCTCATCGTGTGCGGGCAAACCGGCGTCAGCACAAAGCAGTCCAGCCCCGGCCACACGATCGGCCCGCCGGCGGACAGCGAATAGGCGGTCGAGCCCGTGGCGCTCGCCACGATCAGCCCGTCGCCCGAAATGCGGTCGACCAGCATGCCGTTTACCGTAAGCTCCAGCGACAATATGCCGATCGACTGGCCGCGGCGCATGACGGAAATCTCGTTCAGCGCGAACATGCGCTCGGAGTTCTCCCCCTCGATCTCCATGATCATGCGGTTTTCCATGAACGCGCGGCCCTCGAAAAGCAGTTCAAAATCCTCCTCGAGGCTGTCGGGCTCCACTTCGGTCAGGAAGCCGACGCGCCCGAGGTTGATGCCGAGCATCGGGATGTCGTTGGGAATCGCGACGTCGAGCGTGGAGAGCAGCGTGCCGTCCCCCCCGAGTACGCACAAAAGGTCGCACTCCTCGAAGCCCTTCGCGGACGGGCGCTTGAACGCGGAAGCGAGGCCCGCGTCCAGGTACGGCGCGACGCCGCGCGCCTCGAGGATATTGATCACGCGCCGGGCGACCGGCAGACCCTCCGACTTCCTCGGGTTCCACATAACGCCCACCCTGCGAATGTCCAATGGTACCACTCCCCCGTCCCCATTCTCTATGGTATACAAAATCCCGGCGGCTTACAAGTGCTAAATGTGCGAATTAATAAATTTGTCATAAGCTCGTGCGATTGTGTCGTCAATTGTATTTTCATGCAAAATTTCCGCCGCATTTCCTGTCGGGGAAATCAGCAGCAGAAACTCGATGTTCCCCTCCGGGCCGCGGATCGGCGAGTGGTCGAGCCGGACGCCCTTCCAGCCGATCGAGGGCAGAAAATCGACGATGTCCCGGAGCACGCGCCGATGCACCTCCGGGTCGCGCACGACGCCCTTAACGCCTACGTCCTCCCTCGGCGCCTCGAACTGCGGCTTCACGAGCGCGACGAACTGCGCGCCCGGCGCGAGCACGTTGACGACCGGGGGCAGCACCGCCTTCAGCGAGATGAACGAGACGTCCGTCGCGCCGAACGAGGGCGGTTCGGGAAAGTCCTCGGGCTTCAAAAACCTCGCGTTCACGCGCTCCATCGCCGTCACGCGCGGGTCGCTCCGGAGCCGGTAGTCGAGCAGGTTGTAGCCGACGTCGACCGCGTACACGCGCCTCGCACCCGCGCGCAGCAGTACGTCCGTGAACCCGCCGGTCGACGCGCCGACGTCGAGGCACACGCGGTCCCGCACGTCGATTTGGAACGCCTCGAGCGCGCGCTTCAACTTGTGCGCGCCGCGGCTGGCGTAGCGTTCGATCTCGCCGCGCACGCGGACGGATTCGTCGTCCGCGACGGGCTCGGCGGGGCTCATGATTTTCCGGTCGCCTATGAACGCGCGCCCCGCCATGATCAAGGCGCGCGCGAGCTCGACGGATTCGAGGCCCAGTTCATTCAAGAGCCTCTCGTCGGCGCGGCGCTTTTTCATTGCTGATAGAACCGGCATTGCCGGAGCCTTTCGAGCGCGCGCGTGGCGATCGACAGCGGGTCGAGCCCCGCGCAGGCGAGCTGCCGGTCGACGCCCGCCTGATCGATGAACCGGTCGGGAACGCCGAGCGCCAGCGCGTCGGTCTTGAAGCCGTTTTCGCAAAGCCAGCGCAGCACGCGCTCCCCGAAGCCGCCGGAGAGCACGTTCTCCTCGAGCGTCACGATCAATTTCGCGCCCGCCGCGCGTTGAAGCAGCTTCTCGTCCATGGGCTTTACGAACCTCGCGTCGATCACGCCCGCGGACACGCGCTTGCCGTTCAGCTCGATCGAGGCCAGCATCGCCGCCTGCACCATCCTTCCGACCGCGAGGAACATCACGTCCGCGCCGTCGCTCAAGAGCTCCCACTCGCCGATTGCGAACGCGCCGTGCGACTGCATGCGCGCGCCCATGTCCTCGCCGTCCCGCGGGTAGCGGATCGCCATCGGCCCGTCGTGCTCGGCGCTGAGCCGGACGAGCCGCTTCAAATCCCTCGCGTCCCGCGGCGCGGCGACGACCATGCTCGGCAGCATCGAGAGGTAGCCCAGGTCGTACACGCCCTGATGCGTCGCGCCGTCCGCGCCGACGAGCCCCGCGCGGTCGACGAGGAACGTGACCGGCAGCGCGTTTATGCACACGTCGGTCGCGATCTGGTCGAACGCGCGCTGCAGAAACGTCGAGTAGATCGCGACGTACGGCTTCATGCCGGACGAGGCCATGCCCGCCGCCATCGTGACCGCGTGCTCCTCCGCGATGCCGACGTCGAAGAACCGGTCCGGATGCCTCTCGGCGAACGCGGACATGCCGGTTCCGCCGGGCATCGCCGCGGTGACGGCCGCGATGCGTATGTCGTTGTCCGCGAGCGCCGCGAGCTCGAGCGCCGCGACATGCCCGCAGGCCAAGTGCTCCTCGGCGCGCGGCTCGCCGGTCTCGACGAAGAACGGCGCGACGCCGTGGAATTCGTCCGGGTGCGACTCCGCGGGCGAGTACCCCCGGCCCTTGACCGTCGCGACGTGCAGAAGCAGCGGCTTTTCCTCGTCCTTCGCGCGCCGGAGCACGCGGATCAGCCGCTTGAGGTCGTGCCCGTCGACCGGCCCCATGTACTGGAAGCCGAGCGTCCCGAAGAACTTGCCGTCGACAAACGGCGCCTTGATCAGGTCGCGCAGTTTTTCGACGAACCGGAACATCGGCCGGCCGACCTTCGGGATGCGCTCCAACAGGCGCCGCACGCCCCGCTTGAACGCGCGGTAGCCCTTGCTCTGGCGCAGGCTCGTCAGGTAGTTCGACATCGCGCCGACGTTCTTCGCGATGGACATCTCGTTGTCGTTCAATATGACGATCAGCCGCGTGCCGGACTGTCCGGCGTCGTTGAGCGCCTCGTAGCACATGCCGCCGGTCAGCGCGCCGTCGCCGACGACCGCGATCACGTGGCAGTCGTCCTTCATCACGTCGCGCGTGCGCGCCATGCCCAGCGCCGCCGAGATCGCGGTCGACGCGTGGCCGGCGGTGAACGCGTCGTACTCGCTCTCCGAGAGCCGCGGGAAGCCGCTCAGGCCGCCCTCCTTGCGCAATCCCCCGCGGAATTCCCCGCAGCGGCCGGTCAAGAGCTTGTGCGCGTACGACTGATGTCCCACGTCGAACACCAGTTTGTCGTCCGGGCAGTCGAACACGCAGTGGATCGCGAGCGTCAGCTCGACGGTTCCGAGGTTCGACGCGAGGTGGCCGCCGTTTTGCGCGACCGCCCCGATGATCTCCCTGCGGATCTCGCGGGCGAGCGCCTCGAGTTCCGGAACCGTCAGCTTCTTCAAGTCCGACGGGCAGTGAATGTCCTTGAGCATCTGTACTCCTTTATGCGAATGAGAATATCAATGCGTCCAAAGCGGCGAGAAATTTTCGTGCAGGGCGAGGAGCCGGAGCGAGGCGTAGCAGGGGGTCTACGTTGAGCGGAGAGCGACAACGCCCTGCGCGAAAAGAGCCGCCGCGACGACGCGTTCATATCCGGAATTCGCATCAATTTGTGCGATCAATTAAGGATTCCGCGAGCTTTTGAAACAGCGCCGCGCGCGCGCCGAACGGCCCGAGCGCCCCGACCGCGCGGTCGCGCAGGTTGAGCGCCCGGCTGCGCGCCCCGTCGACGCCGTAGACGGACGCGGACGTCAGCTTGCCGCTCCTCTCGTCCTTGCCGATAGTCTTCCCGACCTCGGGCGCGGAGCCGACGACGTCGAGTATGTCGTCCGTCGCCTGAAACAGCATGCCGAACGCGCGCGCGTATTCGGTCAAGGCGGAAAGCTCCGTCTCGTTGGCCCCGGAAAGGCGCGCCGCCGCGCGCAGAGCCCCGACGAATATCGCGGCGGTCTTGCCCGCATGGATTTCTTCGAGCATAGCCTCATAATTTTCAGCGGCAATGCCGCGCCCGGCCTCGAGGTCGAGGCACTGGCCGGCGATCATGCCGGAGACGCCCGCGCCCCTGGCGATCTCCGAAATCGCGAGCAGGCACGCCCGCTCGCGCCCCGGAAACCGAAGCGCGCGCTCGAGCATGACTTCGAACGCGAAGTTCAGCAGCCCGTCGCCGGCCAGGATCGCAACCCCGACGCCGAACACGACGTGGTTCGTCGGCTTGCCGCGCCGGAGTTGGTCGTCGTCCATGCCGGGCAGGTCGTCGTGGATCAGCGAATACGCGTGGATCATCTCGACCGCGCACGCGAAGTCGAGTGCCTCGTCGCGGTCGCCGCCGAGCATGTCGGTAGCCGCGAGCAGCATCGACGGGCGCAGCCGCTTGCCGCCCGCCAGGGCGCTGTAGCGCATCGCCCTGTGCAGCGCGAGGTCGCCGTCCGGCAGCAGCTTGTCGAGCCGTTCGTCGACGAGCGCCCGGTATTCCGGAAGCGTCATTCGGGCGCCTCCCCCTCGAGCGGCTCCTCGCCCGACGCGGTCAGCACGCGGATGCGCCGGTCGCCCTCCGCGAGCAGCTTTTCGAGCCGCGCCTTCAGCACCATGCCGCGCTCGAACGCCCTGAAGGACTCCTCCAGCGGCAGTTCGCCCGTCTCCAGCGCGCGCACGAGCCCCTCGAGCTCCTCCATCCCCTGTTCAAAGCCGATGTTTTCCATCTACAGGACCTCCGCGGGCACGTCGCCGTCCCGCATGCGTATTTGAATTTCGTCCCCGGTCTTCAACAGCGCCCTGTCCGGCACGCAAGTGCCGCGACGCCGGACGACCGCGTAGCCGCGCGCGAGCACCCTCTCCGGGTCGAGCGCCTCGAGCGACCGCTCCGCGAGGTCGAGCCGCTTGCGCAGCGCGTCGCGCCGCCTTTCGAGCGCCGGCGGAAGCCGGGCCGTGAGCGCCTGCAATGCCACCTCGCGCCTTTCGATCAGCATCCTCTTCGGGTGCGAAAGCGCCGCCGAGCCCGAAAGCGTTCGGAGCCGCGCGTACCGCAGTTCCTGCGAGCGGGAGAGCGCCCGCGTCAGCGCGCCGGAGAGCTGCAATACCGACTGCCGAAGCTCCGCGAGCACCGGCACCGCGAGCTCCGCGGCGTTCGAGGGCGTCGAGGCGCGCGCATCCGCGACGAAGTCCGCGATCGTGAAGTCCGTCTCGTGGCCGACGCAGGAGATCACCGGGATTCCCGAAGCCGCGATCGCGCGCGCGACGGCCTCCTCGTTGAACGGCCACAGATCCTCGATCGAGCCGCCGCCGCGCCCGACGAGTATCGCGTCCGGCCGGCCGTCTCGGTTCAATCGCTCGATCGCCTCGACGATCTCCCTCGCCGCGAGCGCCCCCTGCACCGCGCACGGCGCGAGCAGGATTCCGACGTTCGGGTTGCGGCGGCGGGACACGCGGATGATGTCGCGGATCACCGCGCCGGTGCGGGACGTCGCGACGCCGATGACCTTCGGAAACAGCGGAATCTCCCGCTTGCGGGCCGGATCGAACAGCCCTTCCGCCGCGAGCTTCTGCTTGAGCTTTTCGAAGCGCAAATACAGTTCGCCCGCGCCCTCGGCCTTCATCGACTGCACGTAGAGCTGGTACGTGCCGCTCTGCGCGTACAAAGACGCGCTCGCGCGCACGGTCACGCGCATGCCGTCCTCCGGCTCGAACGCGAGGGACGCCGCCTGCTGGCGGAGCATCACGCACTGCACGCGCGCCGATTCGTCCTTCAGCGCGAAGTAGCAGTGGCCGCTGACGTGCCGCTTGTAGCCTGAAATCTCGCCGCGCACCTCGACCGCGCGCAGCACCGGGTCGCCGGCGAGCTTCTTGCGCACGTACTCGTTGAGCTCCGAGACCGAGAGCGTCCACTTCTCATCCATGCCGCTTCTCTGAGGCGTCGATCGCGTTCTGCATGAGCATCGCGATCGTCATCGGCCCGACGCCGCCGGGCACCGGCGTGATCGCCCCGGCGACCGGAAGCGCCGAGGCGAAGTCGACGTCGCCAACGACCTTGCCGTCCGGAAGCCGGTTCATGCCGACGTCGATGACCGCCGCGCCGGGCTTTAACATGTCGCCGGTGATGAGCCCCGCCCGGCCGACCGCCGCGACGAGTATGTCCGCGCTCCGCGTGAAGTCGCCGAGGTCCTTCGTGCGCGAGTGGCAGACGGTGACCGTCGCGTGCTCGTTCAGCAGCAGTATCGCCATCGGCTTTCCGACGATGTTCGACCGGCCGACGACGACCGCGTGCCTGCCGTTGAACGAGGTTCCCGCGCGCCGGAGGAGCTCCATGCAGCCCGCGGGCGTGCACGGAAGCACGGACTTCTGCCCGGAAAAGAGCAGCCCGGCGTTCACGACGTGGAAGCCGTCCGCGTCCTTCTCGGGCGAGACCTCCGCGAGCACGCGCTTTTCGTCGATGTGCTTCGGGAGCGGGAGCTGCACGAGCATCGCGTCGACCCGGTCGTCCGCGTTGAGCGCTTGAATCTCCGCGATCAGCGCGTCCTCGGTGATGTCCCCGGGCAGCGTGACCTCGCGCGAGAGGATGCCGATCTCCTCGCAGGCGCGCTTCTTGTTGCGCACGTAGATCTGGCTCGCCGGATCGTCGCCCGCGAGCACGACCGCGAGGCACGGCACGATTCCCCTCGCCCGGAGCGCCTCCGCGCGCCCCTTCAGTTCCCGGCGAATCTCCGCCGCGATTCCCTTTCCGTCAATGATGTTTCCCATCGCAGTATTCCTCCCAACCGATTAATGCCACGCCGCACGCGTTGTCGCCGGAGAGCTCCGGCCTTCCCCAGTGGATGCTCACGGGACAGTCGAGCCGCGAAAGCCTCGCGGGAAGCAGTTCCCGCAGGAGCCCCGACGACGCGACGCCGCCGGAGATCAGCGCGTTCTCGAGCCGCGTCCTCCTGTGCGCGTCCGCGACCATGTGCGCGACCGCGCGCGCGAGGTACGAAAACACCTCCGCCGCCACGTCCTCTTTGCTCTTTCCCGCGTCGAGCATGCGCATGGCCTCGGCCTCCACGCCGGAGAACGACACATTTCCGTCCCGGTGCGAAAGCGGCATCGCGCTCCTCGCCTCTCCAATCCGCGCGAGCGCTTCGAGCGCGGGCCCCGCCGGGAACGGGAGCCCCATCTTCACGCCGACGCGGTCGACGAGCTGGCCCGCGTGCAGGTCGCTCGAGCCGTTGAGCCGCTCGATCGCCAGTCCCGGCGAAACCCGGAGCGCCTCCGTCGTGCCGCCGGACAGGTGCGCGGCCAGAAACCCGCCGTCCGGCAGCCCCGAGCCCACCATCGCGGCGCGCACGTGGCCCTGCTGGTGGCTCGTCTCGAACACCGGCACGCGCAGCGCCGCCGCGATGGATCGCGCGAACGACAGCCCCGCGAGGAACACCGGCATGTACGAGCCCTCGACGTCCCGCGGCCTCGCGCTCGCGCACACCGCCGCGATCGACGCGCCTTCCGCCTCGGAAAGCAGTTCCTCCAAGAGCTCCGGAAGCCGGTTTACATGCTGAAACAGCGCGTCGGACTGCCTGAGTCCGCGCGCGCCGCCCTCGACCTCCAGGAGCTTCCTGCGGTGAAAAGCGATGCCCTCCGCGCCCGCAAGCGCGACGGAGGTCGTGTAGCAGCTCGTGTCGATGCCCAGCGCCAGCCGCTCCCTCATTGCGCTTCGCCCCGGGAGATTCCCCCGAGCACGCCGTGCACGAACTGCGGCGCCTTGTCGCCGGAGTAGAGCTTCGCGAGCTCGACCGCCTCGTTGATGGCGACGCCCGCGGGGGTCTGCGCGGCCATCAGCTCATACGCGCCCAGCCGCAGAATCGCGAGATCCACGCGGGAAATTCTCTCGAGCTTCCAGCCGTGCGCGCAGGTCTCGATCCGCCGGTCGAGCGCCTGGACATTTTCGACGACGCCCTCGAACACGCGGTTCATATAGGCGTACTCCTCCTCGCCGGGCTCCGCTCCGAGAAGGCCCAGGCGCGTCTCCTCGCCGCCCTCGCCGCCCATTTCCCACTCGTAGATCAGCTTCATCGCGTGCGTGCGCGCCGTAACCCTGTTCATCCACCAAACTCCTTTGACGCAAGCATTGCTTGACCCGGGCATTGCCCGACACAGGCATCGCCCGACACGGGCATTGCCTGACACAAGCATTGCGGAGGCGCGAAATCCGGCGCCGCCGCAATGATCGATGTATTCCGGAACCCTACATTTCCGGCTCCGCGGGCTTCTCCTCCGGCTCTTCGCCCGCGTCCGCAAACTCGCCCTCGACCTCGAACAGATCGTCGACGATGGGGTCGTCGGGCTCGTCGGGAATCGGGTCGAACATCGGCTCGGGATCAGGTTCCGGCTGGTAAACGGGTTCCGGCTGGTAAACCGGCTCCGGAGCGAAATGCCGCGCGGGCTCCGACGCCGGCTGCGAACCGGACGCCGGCTGCGAACCGGATTCCGGCTCCGGCTGCCGGACGGCCTCCGGCGCGAGCGGCGCGGGTTCCGCGTGCGGCGCGGGCTCCGCGTGCGGCGCGGCCTGTATCTCCCGAAAGACGCGTCCCCTCTTCTGCGCGCGCCGGGGCTTCGCGGCGGTTTGAGGCCCCGCGAGCGAGCTCACGGTGATCTCGACCGAGCGCACCGCGACGCCGCAGTTGACCTCGATGTTGTTGCGGATCGTCCGCTGCA
>JAAYZL010000073.1 GCA_012514855.1 Clostridiales bacterium | reverse complement strand
GCAAAGGAAGGTCCGGTCGACTGGGGCGTCGCGTTGATGGACGCGTCGGGGCAGTTCATATCGATCTACCACTACAAGGAGGAAATCCTGCCCCAGGCGGCGGAATCCGCGGGCTGACAAACATTTGGACCTAGGTAACCGCTGATTTAATCCCGCGTGCGCTGGCGGCTGCATTTCCGCCATCCCGGGCCTGCTGAATTCTTGGAATAGCGCTGCTATTCCTGCGAATTCTGCAAGCCCAATCTGACGAAAATTCAGCTTGCCATCACACGCGTTCTTTAATCATCGCTTACCTAGTGCTCCGCCCACTACGGAAGTTGTGGAATCCGGCGAGGGATTTTTGTTCCCGGCAAGGAGCCGGACGAAAAAATCTCTCGCCGCTTTGGCGCAATATGGAATTGGCAGAGCAATAAGAATATGCTATATTGTATCCGGATAGAATTCCCATGGGATATTATAGGAGATACCAAGAAAGCATGAGGATAGTCCTATGCCGGAAAAGGCGCTGTATCTGCTAGCAGCAGAATATCGAGAGACAAGGCTATGGGAGTTTATGAGCGACAGCGAACTGTTCGCGGTCCGGATGCCAGACGGTGAAATCGGATACGTCAGCATCATGGGCGCATTGGGCGAGCATATAGCGCTCGCAGTCTATCCCGGGAGCGCCGGTCTGGAATCCTATCGACTGCTGTGGCAGGGGATGGACGGGTTGAGAGAGGTCGAGAAGCACGAGAGGATGCTTAGCCAAGACTGCGTGATGTGCTCGTTTGAGGGCAGAGCGGAGCTTCGGCCGCGCGATCAAAAGGAAATCCGCGAGTACGGCCTGACGTTTCGCGGCAAGCGCGCATATCCCATCTTCGATCGCTGTCGGGCGCTACACTTACCGTGGTATCTGGAGGACAAGCGCGACGAGGAATACCTGCGGCTCGGGCTTCTCGCCGGCTTGGAGGTCGCGCGCCGCATAAATGACGTGCCGATTCAGCAGGACATGTTCCATGCATGCGATCCCGGCGCAAGCAAAGAGGACCTGGGTTTACAAGAGGGCAATCCGATGGATCGCGAAATTCCGCTCTTGACGCCCCGTGCGGATGGCACATTCGACTGGCGACGCTTGCCGCTGCCTGAACCCGCCGTGACAGTTTGCGCGGGGCCGAGTCTTATGGACGATATTGCGCGCGTAAAGCTAAAGAAAAAACACAAGCACGGCGCATGGGAGTGCGGCGCGTTCATGGTTCCGCAAGCGATAACGGACGAAGAAACCGATGACGGCAGCGTCGCCGTGGAACCGAAGCAAGCCCCGTCGTTCCCGATGGCGATAGTGATTGTAAGCCACGCAGACGGCATCATATTGCGTTACGCAATGACGAAGCCTTCCGAACATTACATGGACGATCTGTTGGGCGCCTTCGTGGAGCACATGAAGAAAGCCGGCGTACCGGCGCAAATATTCGTTCAGGACGCGCGAACGCACGCGTTGCTCGTCGGCATTTCGGAACAGTTGGGCATACAGCTGAGCCGGGAAGAACACCTTCCGCTTTTGACCGAGATCGAAGATCAGCTTGTGGATGCGGCGGAAACCGGAAACCAGGAGGACGCGGAATCCATGTTGGAGGAGATGATTAAAACCGCGCCCGCAAGCGAGTTGCCCGAAGCAATGGTTCGGCAACTTCGCGAACTGTTAGAGGCGTCCGTGCTGACAGGACCGGTCGAAGAGGAAGTGCGTCGCTATTTGGCGGCCGGCCGGAACGACCCATGCCCGTGCGGGAGCGGCAAAAAGTACAAGCACTGCTGCGGCAAGATAAACTGATCCCCTCGTTTTCGGGGTAGGGCGCAAGGGAGAGGTGGTCAAACATGCCGTCCCGAAGAGAAAATCTCTCCGCGCTATCAGCCTGAAGCGGCTGTTGAAGCCGAAACAGAGGACAAGGCCGACGGCGACGGCGGTGCTTCCCGCGCTCGCGCCGGGCGAATACCGGGTCGAAGTCGGGATTCCAGACCCCGCGACCGGCGCGCCGGGGATCGCGCTCGCGATGGACGCGCCGGAGAGCGGGCTGTGGTATTTGCCGTTTTCGATCGGCCCGTGATTCACCGGTATTCCGCGGAGACGGACAGAAGCTCCGCGTCGGTATTGGCCTCGACGAATTGGGCGACGCCCTCGGAGATGCCGTCCGCCTGCGCGCGGTCGAACGCGAGCGCGGCGACGCCGATCTCGATCAGCGTCAGCGCATCCTGCCGCCCGGTCTCGCAGGCGCTCACGTTGAACCGGTTCCGGAGCCGCGCGAGCAGCTTTTTGACCTCCGAGCGCTTGTCCTTCAGCGACAGGCACCACGGCGCGCGCAGCGTCAGCACCAGGTAGAGGAGCGTCATTGGCAGACGACGGCCGTGCCGGACGCGGTGACCATCAGCATGCCGTTGTTCGCGCCGAGCACCTCGTAGTCGATGTCGACGCCGACGACTGCGTTCGCGCCAACCTCTTGCGCGCGCTGCTCCATCTCCCGCAGCGCGCTCTCCCGCGCGGCGATCAATTCCTCCTCGTAGCTCCCGGAGCGCCCGCCGAAGAAGTTCGAGAGCCCCGCCGCGAAGTCCTTGATGAAGTTGACGCCGGAGATGACCTCCCCGAAGACGATTCCCCTGTACTCGACGATGCGCTTTCCCTCGACGGAGGGCGTTGTCGTGACGATCATTTTTTTATGCTCCTTTCGATTCCTCGATTTCCGTTCGCTCCGAGTATACCATGTCACGGACGCGGCGTCAAAATGGAAATTGCGAAATTTACCAAAGTGTGCTATAGTATTTGAGACGTACAGCCGAATGATCAAGCGTGAAAATGATCAGGAATGAAAGGACACCGACATGCCCAAACTCGTGTCAGCCCTCGTGCGCGCGCAGATCGCGCTTTTGAAGCCGGTGCTCGAGCGGATGAACCTGAGGTCGCTGCGCAAGCTCCAGGACGCGCTCGGCAAGCTCGGGACAAGGGCGCTGGTCGCCAACGTATGCTATATCGACGAGTTTTTCGAGGAGTTCGAGGCCGCATGGGCCCGCCCGACGGAGCCGGAACCCGGCAAGGCGATTTTATATCTGCACGGCGGCTCGTACACGGCCGGGACGCTCGACTACGCGAAGGGGTTCGGCGGCATTCTGGCCGAGCTGACCGGGCGGGGGGTGCTCGCGGTCGGCTACCGGCTCGCTCCGGAGTACCCGCATCCCGCCGCGCTCGAGGACGCGCTCGAGGCGTACCAAAAGATGCTCGAGCGGTTCCGCCCCGAGGATATCGCGTTCGCGGGGGAATCCGCCGGCGGCGGGCTGTGCTTCTGCCTGTGCCTGAAGCTGAAGGAATTGGGGATGCCCATGCCCTCGCGGATCGTCGCGATCTCGCCGTGGACCGACCTCTCGATGGACTGCGCCCGGCACGCGGACGAACTGACCGACCCGATCCTGAGCATGGCGAGCCTCCGGTACAGCGCGTCCCGGTACGCGAAGGGCAGGCTCTGCGAACCGCTCGTCTCGCCGCTTTACGGCGACCTCTCGGGGATGCCGGAGTCCATGATCATCGCGGGCACGGACGAGATTCTCCTGAACGACTCCGTCGAGATGGCCCGGAGGCTTTCGGAGGCGGGGTCGCCGTGCGAGCTCATCGTCGAGGAGAGCATGTGGCACGTATTTGTGCTCTACGGAATTCCCGAGGCAAAAGAGGCGTTGGAGCGCATCCGGGCGTACGTCGTGAGGTGAGGCGTTCATGGCGAAAAAGGCTGTCCGCGGGGCGGTTCCCACCTGGCTGAAACTCGACAACGCGGCGAAGATATATCCGCCCGCGCGCTCGCACGGCTGGGCGCCGATGTTCAGGCTGTCCGTGACGCTCGCGGAGCCGGTCGACCCGGAGGCGCTCGCGCGCGCGCACAGGACGGTGCTAAGGCGCCTCCCGACGTTCGGCTATCGGCTGCGCCGCGGGCTGTTTTGGTATTACCTCGAGCGGATGAACGGCCAGAGCGAATTGCAGCAGGACGTTGCAAACCCGCTCGTCCGGATGGATTTGCGCGAAAACGGCCGGTTCATGTACCGGATTCGCCACCACGGCCGCAGGATCGCGGTCGAGTTCTTCCACGCGCTGACGGACGGCACCGGCGGACAGGTGTTCCTTCTGACGCTCGCCGCCGAGTACCTGCGCGTCAAATACGGGCTGCACATCCCGTCGACCGATAAAATTCTCAACTGCCGGGAGGCTCCCCGCGCCGAGGAGATCGAGGACAGCTTCCTCAAACACGCGCGCGGCGTCAGCAAAAGCCGCTTTGAAAAGCCCGCCTATACGATCCCCGGAACGCCCGAGCGCCGCCACTTCCTGAACATCACGACCGGCATTTTGCCCTCGAAGGCCGTCGTCGACAAGGCGAAGTCCTTCGGCGTCAGCGTCACGGCCTTTCTGGCGTCGGTGCTGATCAACTGCTGTCAGGAGATGCAGCTGAAGGACCCCTCCCGCCGCAGGCGAAAGATGCCGGTCAAGGTGTCGCTGCCGGTCAACCTGCGCCGCTTCTACGGCTCGACGACGCTTCGGAATTTCTCCTCCTATCTCAACGTCGGCATCGACAGCGCGTACGGGCGCTATACGTTCGAGGAAATCCTGACCCTCGTCAAGCACACGCTCGGCCTCGAAATCTCGGAAAAGGGTCTCAACGCGCGCATGTCCGCGAACGTCAACTCCGAGAGGAATCCGGTCGTGCGCGCGATGCCGCTGTTTCTCAAGTCGCCGTTCCTGAAGATGATGTTCATGCTGCAGGGCGACCGCTACTGCACGACGACGTTTTCAAACCTCGGCGAGGTCGCGCTGCCGGAGGAGATGCGCGCGCACGTCTCGCGGATGGACTTCCTCTTGGGCGTGCCCTACCGGAACCCCGTCGTCGCGGCGTGCGTCAGCTACGGCGGGAACGCGTACATCAGCTTTTCGCGGTCGATCCGCGAGCCATATTTCGAACGCGCGTTCTTTTCGGCGCTGGTCAAGATGGGAATACCCGTTCGGGTGGAAAGCAATCAGAGGTGAAGTTATGGCCTATTGCGTGCATTGCGGCGTGGAGCTCGCGCCGTCGGAGGCGAAGTGCCCGCTGTGCAGGACGCCGGTGATCGACCCGAACCAGGCGTGGCATGAGCCGGAGGAGCGGCCGTACCCGGAGCAGCTCGAGGTCGTGTCGACGAAGATCGACCGGCGCTACGGCGCGAAGCTCGCCTCGCTGTTTCTGCTGATTCCGATGGCGGCGGTGCTGTTCAGCGACCTGATCCTCGACCGGCACATGACCTGGTCGGCCTACGTGCTCGGCGCGTGCGGCTGCGCGTTCTGCTGGGTCATCCTCCCGTTCTGGCTGAACGAGGAGCGGCCGTACCTCTACATCGCGCTCGATACCGGCGCGGCCGCGCTCTACCTCGCGCTCGTCGCGTGGATGTCCGGCGGCATTCAATGGTATCCGGTGCTCGCGCTTCCGCTGACGCTGCTCGTCGGCTGCGCGCTGATGATCGCCGTATACGTCTGCCGGCGCAGCCGCATGCCGGCGCTCGACAAGGTGTCGATCGTCGTGCTGCTCGCCGCGGCGGTGCTCGCGGGGCTCGAGACGCTGATCGACCTGTGGGTTCACGGGAGCGTACGGCTCGTGTGGTCGCTGTACGCGCTGATTCCGCTCGCGGCGCTGAGTGCGGCGTTCCGCATCATCGAGCGCAGGCCGAAGCTCAAGGAAAACATCCTGAAGAGGCTGTTTCTCTGACATCCGCAACCAAATATTCACGCAATCTCCCCCCTGCGCCGCGCGGAGGGGCCTGAAAAACGTGCTATACTAGCCGGAGGGAAGAAAAAAGACAGGAAAAACACATGAATTTTGAAGAAATGCAATTGATTCCGCCGCTGCTTCGCTCCGTCGAGCAGTCCGGCTACGAGGTACCGACGCCGATCCAGAAGGCGACCATTCCGCTCGTGCTCGCGGGCAAGGACGTGCTCGGCTGCGCGCAGACGGGCACGGGAAAGACCGCCGCGTTCGCGCTTCCGATATTACAGCGGCTCAACGCGCGCCGCCCGGCTTCGGGAGCGCGCCCGATCCGCGCCTTGATCCTGACGCCGACGCGCGAGCTCGCGCAGCAGATTTACGAGAGCTTTCAAACCTACGGGAGCAAAAGGCTGTCGCTCAACGTGTGCTGCATCTTCGGCGGCGTCAACCAGCAGCCGCAGACCGAGCAGCTCCGCCGCGGCGTAGACATCATGGTCGCGACGCCCGGAAGGTTGAACGACCTGATCGGCCAGGGGTACATCCGGCTCAACAATATAGAGATTTTCGTGCTCGACGAGGCCGACCGCATGCTCGACATGGGCTTCATACACGACGTCGAGAAGGTGATCGCGCTCTTGCCCGCAAAGCGCCAGACGCTGTTCTTCTCCGCGACGATGCCGAAGGAGGTCGAACAGCTCGCGCTCAAAATCCTGTCGAACCCGTCGACGGTCAAGGTCGACCCGGTCACGAGCACGGTCGACAGCATCCGGCAGGCGCTCTACTACGTCGACAAGGCGAACAAAAAACTGCTGCTGGCGCATCTGCTCGGGCAGCCCGACGTCGAAAACGCGCTGATCTTCGCTCGCACGCGCCACGGCGCGGACCGGGTCGTCAAGGACCTCGATAAGGCCGGCATCCGCGCGCTCGCGATCCACGGCAGCAAGTCGCAGTCCGCCCGGCAGGAGGCGCTCTCGCAGTTCAAGTCCGGCAAAATCAACGCGCTCGTCGCGACCGACATCGCCGCGCGCGGCATCGACATCA
Organism: Clostridiales bacterium; assembly: GCA_012514855.1. The sequence continues at coordinate 6,160 of JAAYZL010000073.1, read as the reverse complement.
TCGGGCTTTCGCACGTGTTCAACTACGACCTGCCCAACGAGCCGGAGGTCTACATCCACCGCATCGGGCGCACCGGCCGCGCCGGGCTCGGCGGCGACGCGGTCAGCTTCTGCTGCATCGACGAACTGAAGGATCTGCGCGCGATCGAGTCCTTGATCGGGAAGCGCATCCCCGTGATCGAGAGCCCGTGGCCGATGGAGGTGCTCGTGCCGTCGGAGCCGAAGCCCCGGCTGCCGCGCCCCGCGAAGCTGAACCGGCAGGGGAACCCGCTCGTCGAGCCGCGCAGGCAAAGGCCCGCCGCGCCCGCCGGCCAGAGGGTGGCGGAACCGGAGAAGCGGAGATTCCCGTTCGCCGCGAAGAAGCGCCGCGACGGCGGCCGCCCGCGCTGGGATCGGGACTGATTCCGAAAACAGAATATCCATGAAAGCGCCTTCCTCCGGGAGGGCGTTTCGGTTTTTGGTGCTTGGACGCCCCGTTCCGGACAACATGTGATCGGAATGTGATGAAAACCATCGCAATTTCGGCGTTGTTTCCAAAATAATCCCTCCGGATGCGCCCGCCCTCATCAATCCATGACATCTCCGTGATAAAATTCCACTAACGGGGGTGTTTCCGTTCCGACCGACAGGATCAACGACCGAGGCGAGAGGAGGGAATCTCAAGTATGCAAGCGAAATGCACATGTCCGGGCACCGACCACGAAAAGGCGCTTAACCAGATCGCGAACGTCATCGACCTGTACAGGGACAAGGACGGGAGCCTGATCCAGGTGCTGCACCTGGCGCAGCAGATCTACGGCTGCCTGCCGCTGGAGGTGCAGATGTTCATCTCCCGGGAGATGGGGATACCGCTGTCGGAGATTGCCGGCGTGGTGTCGTTCTACTCATTTTTCTCGACGGTGCCGCGCGGCGAGCACACGATCCGCGTGTGCCTGGGCACGGCCTGCTACGTGCGCGGCGGAAAGCGCGTGCTGGAGGGGCTGATGTCGAAGCTGGGCGTCGAGCTCGGCGGCACGACGCAGGACGGCAAGTTCACGCTCGAGGTCGCGCGCTGCATCGGCGCGTGCGGGCTCGCGCCGGCGATGCTGATCGACGACGAGGTCTACAAGCAGGTCAACGTCAACAAGCTGGAGAGCATTCTCTCGAAATTCTGAGCCTGAGGAGGTGAAGGGATATGAAGGTTACGGGTCTTCAGGAACTGCAAATCATCCGCGACGACTACCTCGCGAAGCTCAAAGCGTACAAGTACCACATTCTGGTCTGCGGCGGCGCGGGCTGCGCGTCCTCGGGCTGTCAGGACGTGCAGAAGGCGCTCAACGCGGCGCTCGAACAGTACGGGCTTCAGGATCAGGCGCTCGTTCTCGAGACCGGCTGCATCGGCACCTGCGCGGTCGGGCCGGTCATGCTGATCGAGCCGGACGGCGTCTTTTACACGAAGCTGACGCCCGATTCGGCGAAGGAGATCGTGCTGTCGCACCTTGTCAACGGCGAAGTCCTCAGACAGTATACGTTCTACGACCACTCGCTCAGGAAGCACGTGCCGAAGATCGAGGACATCAACTTCTTCCGCGAGCAGGTCAAGATCGCGCTTCGCAACTGCGGCGCGATGGAGCACGCGCGCATCGAGGCGTACGTCGCGCGCGACGGCTACGCGGCCGCGGCGAAAGCGCTGACCGGCATGACCGGCGCGGATGTCGTGGGCGAGATCAAGGCGTCCGGGCTGATGGGGCGCGGCGGCGCGGGCTTCCCGACCGGCGTCAAGTGGGAGGCCGGGCTCAAGGCCCCGGGGCCGGTCAAGTACATCGTCTGCAACGCCGACGAGGGCGACCCCGGCGCGTTCATGGACCGCTCGATCATCGAGGGCGACCCGCACTCCGTCATCGAGGGCATGCTGATCGGCGGCTACGCGATCGGCGCTAACCTCGGCTATGTGTACGTGCGCGCGGAGTACCCGCTGGCGATTGCGCGGCTCGAAAAGGCGCTCGATCAGGCGCGCGAGATGGGGCTTCTGGGCAAGAACCTGTTCGGAAGCGGCTTTGACTTCGACATCGAGATCCGCATCGGCGCGGGCGCGTTCGTCTGCGGCGAGGAGACCGCGCTGATGAACTCCATCGAGGGCCAGCGCGGCGAGCCGCGTCAGAAGCCGCCGTTCCCGTTCCAGAACGGACTGTTCGGGAGGCCGACGATCATCAACAACGTCGAGACCTTCGCAAACGTTCCGGCGATCATGCTCAAGGGCGCTTCGTGGTACGCCGGCTTCGGAACCGAAGAGAGCAAGGGCACGAAGGTGTTCGCGCTCGCGGGCGACATCACGAACACCGGCATCGTCGAGGTGCCGGTCGGTACGCCGCTCGGAAATATTCTGTTCGATATCGGCGGCGGCGTGCCGGGGCGCAAGCAGTTCAAGGCCGCGCAGATCGGCGGGCCGTCCGGCGGCTGCCTGACGCGCGAGAACCTGAACACCCCGACCGACTACGCGGAGATCAAGAAGCTCGGCGCGATCATGGGCTCGGGCGGCCTGATCACGATGAACGAGGACACCTGCATGGTCGACACCGCGCGCTATTTCCTCGACTTCATCAAGGACGAGTCGTGCGGAAAGTGCGTCGCGTGCAGGCTCGGCACGAAGAGGATGCTCGAAATTCTCGAGAGGATCACGCGCGGCGAGGGCGAGGAGGGCGACATAGAGCTGCTCGAGGAGCTCGGCGAGATCATCCAGGAGACCGCGATCTGCGGCCTGGGCCAGACCGCGCCGAACCCGGTGCTGAGCGCCATCAAGAACTTCCGCGACGAGTTCGAGGAGCACATCCGCTACAAGCGCTGCCGCGCCGGGGTGTGCTCGGAGCTGTTCATCTCGCCCTGCGAAAACACCTGCCCGGCGAACGTCAACGTGCCCGGCTACACGTCCTTGATCGCCGAGGGGCGCTTCATCGACGCCTACAACCTGATCCGGCAGGAGAACCCGTTCCCGGCCGTCTGCGGGCGCATCTGCACCCGCCCCTGCGAGAGCAAGTGCCGCAGGAGGACGCTCGACGAGGCGGTCGCGATCTGCGACCTCAAGAAATTCGTCGCCGACTACGCACACAAGCACGAAAAGGCGTACATCAAGGACATCATCTTCCCGAAGAACGGCAAGAAGGTCGCCATCATCGGCGCGGGCGCGGCGGGGCTGACCTGCGGGCACTACCTCGTGCGCATCGGCTACGAGGTGGACGTCTACGAGGGCGAGGACGTCGCCGGAGGCGTGCTGGCCTACGGCATTCCCGAGTACAGGCTTCCGATGGAGGTATTGCAGCACGAGATCAATCTGATCGAGCAGGAGGGCGTCATCGTCCACCTGAACACCGAGGTCGGGCGGGACATCGCGTTCGACTACCTGCGAAGCGACAGCGACGCGATCTTCGTGTCGACCGGCACGCAGCTTCCGCAGAAGGCCGACATCCCCGGCGAGGACCTGAAGGGCGTCATCCACGGCGTCGACTTCCTGAAGAAGGTCAAGCTGAACCGCGAGGTCGAGGTGGGGAAGAACGTCGTCATCATCGGCGGCGGCAACACCGCGGTTGACTCGGCGCGCACGGCGCTCAGAATGGGCGCGAAAAACGTCACGATACTCTACCGCCGCGCGCAGAACATGATGCCCGCCTACGAAAACGAGGTGCACGAGGCGATCGAGGAGGGCGTCAGGATCATACCGCTCGCGCAGCCGGTGCGCTTCGTCGGCAACAAGGACGGCCACGTCGTCGAGGTCGAGTACAAGAAGATGACGCTCGGCGAGTTCGACTCGAGCGGGAGACGCAGGTCCGTGCCCGGCGACAAGCCGACGCAGTTCATCGAGGCGGACACGGTGATCCCCGCGATCAGCCAGTACGCCGACCTTCCGTTCATCCCGGTCGGCGAGATCGGCCGCACGCAGTGGGGCACGTTCACCGTCGACCACGACACGATGATGACCACGATGCCGGGCGTGTTCGCCGGCGGCGACATTGTGCGCGGCCCGGACAGCGTCATTCAGGCGATCGCCGACGGCAAGAAGGCCGCGATCGCCATCGACAAATACCTGGGCGGGCGCGGCGTGCTCAACCGCGGCGAGGAGATCAAGTTCTCCCCGTTCGAGGACGACGACGACGTGATGGAGCTCCCGCGCTATCCGCTGGACATGCTGGAGCTCGAGAAGCGCAAGGGCAGCTTCGACGAGGTCGTGCTGGGCTACCACAAGCTCACCGCGATGGCCGAGGCGATGCGCTGTCTGCACTGTGAAAGGAGGTAGGCCACATGGTGCAAATGACGATCAACAACCAGCCCTTCGAAGTCGAGGAGGGCATCACGATCATGGAGGCGGCGCGAAGGAACGCCATCAACATCCCCAACCTGTGCTACATGAAGGACATCCATCAGTTCGGCGCGTGCAGGATCTGCGTCGTCGAGGTGGAGGGCTCGAAGACACTCCAGGCGGCCTGCCTGACGAAGGTCTCGAACGGCATGGTCGTCAACACCTACTCGAACCGCGTCAACCGCGCGCGCAAGGTGCTCTACGAGCTGATGCTCTCCGACCACTCGCAGGACTGCCTGAGCTGCACGCGCAACCAGAGCTGCAAGTTCCAGGCGCTCGGAAAGCAGTTGGGCGTCGATACCTCGCGCTTCGAGGGCGAGCGCTCGCGCTACCACATGGACGCGTCGGTCGCGATCACGCGCGACATGTCGAAGTGCGTGCTCTGCCGCCGCTGCGTGACGGCCTGCGCGGAGGTGCAGGAGGCATGCGTGCTCGGCGCGCAGAACCGCGGCTTCGAGACCGAGATTTCCCCGGCGATGGGGCTTCCGATCGGAACCGTCAACTGCGCGTTCTGCGGCCAGTGCACGGTCGTCTGCCCGGTCGGCGCGCTCATAGAGACGAGCGCGAAGCGCATGGTCTGGAACGCGCTGGAGGATCCTAGGCTCAGAACCGTCGTGCAGGTCGCGCCGGCCGTCCGCGTGGCGCTCGGCGAGGAGTTCGGGCTGCCCGCGGGCACCCGCGTCACCGGCAAGATGGTCGCGGCGCTTCGCAAGCTCGGCTTCAAGGACGTGTTCGATACGAACTTCGCGGCGGATCTGACGATCCTCGAGGAGGGCACCGAGTTCCTGACGCGCGTCAAAAAGGCGCTGACCGGCGAAAAGGCGACGCTCCCGATGATCACGAGCTGCTCGCCAGGCTGGATCAAGTACGTCGAGCACAATTTCCCGGAGTATCTGGATCACCTGTCGACCTGCAAGTCGCCGCACACGATGCTCGGCGCGCTCGTGAAGAGCTACTACGCGCGGGAGATCGGCGTCGACCCGGCCGACATGTTCGTCGTCTCGGTCATGCCCTGCACCGCGAAGAAGTTTGAGATCGCGCGCGAGGAGATGAAGAACGACGACATCCCGAACGTCGACGCGGTGCTGACGACGCGCGAACTCGCCGACATGATCCGCTCCGCCGGCATCGACTTCGCGTCGCTCAAGGACGAGGAGTTCGCGAACCCGCTCGGGATGTCGACCGGCGCTGCGGACATCTTCGGACTGACCGGCGGCGTCATGGAAGCCGCGCTTCGAACCGTGTACGAGATCGTCACAGGCCGCGAGCTCCCGTTCGACGGGCTGCACGTTCAGCCCATCGTCGGCCTCGACCAGGTCAAGGAGGCCGCGATCACGATCGAGGACCCGGTTCCCGAGTACGAATTCCTCGACGGCGTGACGGTGCGCGTCGCCGTGACGAGCGGTCTGGCCGGCGCGAACAAGCTGATGCGCCAGATCGAGAGGGGAGAGTCCCCGTACCACTTCATCGAGGTCATGGGCTGCCCGGGCGGCTGCATCATGGGCGGCGGACAGCCGCGCTCGGAGGACCCGGACGTGCGCGAGAAGCGGCTCCAGAACCTCTACCTCGAGGACGAGAGCAAGGAGCTGCGCAAATCCCACGAGAACCCGTATGTGATCGAACTGTACGAGAAGTTCCTCGGAGCGCCGAACGGCCACCGCTCGCACGAGCTTCTGCACACGCACTACGTCAAGCGCGGCCTGTTCAACCAGTACGCGCGCAGCGACTACTCGACCGCGGTCGAGCCGGCGGAGCAGCGCAAGGTCATGCCGAAGAAGAAGCCGATCGTCGAGGCGCCCCGGCGCGGGCGGGAGGGGCACGAGTCGCCCAG
>JAAYZL010000491.1 GCA_012514855.1 Clostridiales bacterium | reverse complement strand
ATGGGGCCTCCGCAGGCGGAGGCGGTCGTCCGCGAGGCGTATTGGATGGGCGCGGACGAGGGCTATGTGTTTTCCGACCGCAGGCTCGGCGGCGCGGACGTGCTCGCGACGAGCTACGCCTTGAGCCAGGCGATCCGCCGCGCGGGCGACTTCGACCTGATCCTGTGCGGCAAGCAGACGACCGACGGGGACACCGCGCAGGTAGGCCCGGCGCTCGCGGAGCACCTGGACATCCCGCACGCGGCGTGGGTTTCCAATATCGAGGTCGACGGGGACGGCGTCGCGGTCGAGCAGCAATTGCAGAGCGATGTGCTGACCGCGTGGATGCCGTTCCCGTGCCTGGTCACCGTCGAGCAGGACATCCACATGCCGCGGCTGCCGTCCCTGAAGGCCGCGCGCTCGGTAAAGGATCGGCCGGTCGCGGTGCTGAATCTCGACGCCTTCTGGGACACCGACCCCCGGCACTACGGGCTCTCCGGAAGCGCGACGCAGGTCGAGCGCATCTTCCCGCCCGAGAACGACGTCCGGCGCGAGACTTGGGCGGAGGACGAAGCGGCGGACAGGCTCCGGGCGATGCTCGAGAAGATGGGGCTCATGAAGAAGGGGGGCGGGGCCTGTGGCGCAGATCGCGATCATTGACAGAAAGTGCGACCGCTGCGGCGCGTGCGTCCGGCAGTGCCCGTTCCAGGGGCTCGACCTCGCAAACGGAATCCCCGAGCCGAACGCCGCGTGCCGCGTGTGCGGCATCTGCATCAGGGTCTGCCCGAGGCAGGCGATCGTCAGGCTCGAGACGAGGGTCGAGTCGGTCGACAAGTCCCAGTGGAGGGACATTCTGGTCGTCGCCGAGGCCGCCGGATGCGCGCTGCACCCGGTCAGCCTGGAGTTGATCGGGAAGGCGCGCGAGCTCGCGGCGGAGGTCGGCTTCCGCGTCAAGGTGCTGCTGATCGGAAGCAACGTCGCGGCGCTCTCGGAGGAACTCCGGCACTACGGCGCGGACGAGATCGCCGTCTACGACGACCCGGAGCTCGCCTTCTTTCGCGCCGACGCGTTCGCCGCCTGCGCGGAGGACTACATCAAATCCGCGAAGCCGAGCGTCGTGCTGGTGGGCGCGACCTCGCTCGGCAGGAGCCTCGCGCCGAGGCTCTCCACGCGGTTCCATACGGGGCTGACCGCGGACTGCACGCGGCTCGAGATGCGCGCAAACACCGACCTCGTGCAGATCCGCCCGGCGTTCGGCGGGAACATCATGGCGCAGATCGTGACCCCCGGCACGCGGCCGCAGTTCGCGACCGTCCGCTACCGCGTGATGGAGGCGCCCGGGCGGGGCGCCGAGCCGTCCGGGACGGTCGTCGTCCGGAGGGTGCCGAGGGCCGTCGCCGCGTCCCCGATCCGGCACATCCGCACGCAGCCGATCCCGCCCGCGGCGAACATCTCCGAGGCGGAGGTGCTCGTCGTCGGCGGGCGCGGGCTGAAAAAGCAGTCCGATCTCGAGATGGTGAAGAGGCTCGCGTCCGCGCTCGGCGGCGAGTGGGCGGTCTCGCGGCCGCTCGTCGAGAAGGGCTGGGCGACGAACGCGCGGCAGATCGGGCTGTCCGGGCGCACCGTCCGGCCGAAATTGATCATCACCTGCGGCGTCAGCGGCGCGATACAGTTCGCCGCGTGCATGAACAAGAGCGAGCGCATCGTCGCGATCAACTCCGACCCCGAGGCGCCGATCTTCGACGTCGCGCACGTGGCGATCGTCGGCGACCTCTACAAAATTCTCCCGAAATTGCTGGAGAGACCGGAGGAAAACCCAACATGAGGCCGTTTGCGCGCGTTGGCGCGGAAGATCTTGCGTATTTCGAAAAGCTGATGCCCGGCCGGGTGCTCTCCGGTGAGGCGATCGGCGAGGACTACGACCACGACGAGATGACGGAGTACGGGCACTTCGCACCGGACGCGGTGCTCCGGGCGCTTTCGACCGAGGAGGTCTCGGCGGTTCTCCGGTACTGCGACGCGCGCAACATCGCCGTGACGCCGCGCGGCGCGGGCACGGGGCTGTGCGGCGGCTGCGTGGCCGTCGACGGGGGCATTTTGCTCTCGACGGAAAAGATGAAGCGCGTTATCGAGGTCGACGTCAACAACATGACCGCGACGGTCGAGCCGGGCGTGCTCCTGATGGAGTTTCCGAAGGCGCTCGAGGGCACGGGGCTCTTCTACCCCCCCGACCCCGGCGAAAAGACCGCTACGATGGGCGGCAACGCGATGACGAACGCGGGCGGCATGCGCGCGGTGCGCTACGGCGTGACGCGGGACTACATCCTCGGCATGGAGGTCGTGCTCGCGGGCGGCGAGGTGCTGCACCTCGGCGGGAAGAACGTCAAAAACAGCAGCGGCTACAGCCTGCTGGACCTGCTGATCGGCAGCGAGGGCACGCTCGCGTTTCTGACGAAGCTGACGGTGCGGCTGGTGCCGGAGCCGCGCGTGAATTTGAGCCTCCTGATGCCGTTTGACGACCTCGATAAGTGCATCGAGGCGGTTCCCGCGATCCTCGGCTGCGGCTGCGAGCCGACCGCGGTCGAGTTCATGGAGCGCGAGGTCATCCGCTCGGCGGAGACGTATCTCGGCAAGCAGTTCCCCGACGCGAGCGCGGACGCGTATCTGCTGATCCGGCTCGACGGAGAGAGCGTAAACGCGCTCCGGCCCGCGATGGACGCTCTGACGGAGCTCGCGCTCTCGCTCGGCGCGAAGGACGTGCTGCTCGCCGACACCGAGGAGCGCAAGGAGAGCATCTGGAACGCGCGCGGCGCGTTTCTCGAGGCGATCAAGGGCGGCACGCCGAGCATGGACGAGTGCGACGTCGTGCTCCCGCGCGACCGGATCGCGGAATTCGTGCGCAAGAGCATCGAGATCGGGGACGAGGAAAATGTGCGCATCTGCTCGTTCGGGCACGCGGGCGACGGAAACCTGCATATATACGCCTGTCAGGACGATCTGCCGGACGATGTCTGGAAGCCGAAAGTCGAGGCCGTCATGCAAAAGCTCTACGCCCACGCGCGCGCGTTCGGCGGCGAGGTGTCCGGCGAGCACGGCATCGGCCACGCGAAGCGGGCGTTCTTGGCGGAGTCGGTCGGCGAGCGGCAGATCGGGCTCATGCGCGGCATCAAGGCCGTGTTCGACCCCAACGGCATTCTGAATCCGGGAAAGGTGATCTGACATGCGCCGAATTTCCATGCCCTACGGGAGGGGAACGATCGAATTCGAGGTGGACGAAGCCCGGCTCGCCGGAGTGCTCACGCCCGAGCATGCTTCGGCGAACGAACCCGGGGACGAAATCGTGCTCCGCGCGCTCGAGAACCCGATCGGCTCCGACAGGCTCCGCGAACTCGCGAGGGGAAAGCGCCGCGTGCTCGTCATCACGAGCGACCACACGCGCCCGCTCCCGAGCGCCAGGACGCTGCCGCCGCTGCTCAAGGAGATTCGCGCGGGCGCGCCGGACGCGGAGGTCATCATACTCGTCGCGACGGGCGTCCACCGGCCGACGACCGACGCGGAGCTCCGCGAGAAGTTCGGGGACGGGATCATCGCCCGCGAGCATATCGTCGTGCACCGATCCGACGCCGGGGACGAGAT
>JAAYZL010000490.1 GCA_012514855.1 Clostridiales bacterium | reverse complement strand
GTGGCCGAACGGCCGTCCGCTTCCCTACGGTGGGATTACCCACTTCAGGTTCCAAGGGACCGAACCGTTCCGGTTCATCTCAGCCTTTCGGCGCCCCCAGCGGTTGCTGCGCGTTCATTATAGGCAACAAAAACAGCTTTGTCAAGCGCCGACGGGTAATTTCTGCGCGGTCAGCACCGTTTTTCTGAGGTGCAGGTAGACAAAGCTGTGCGCGACGGTCGTCACGAGCCACGAGACCGGGTAGGACGCAAACAGCATCTCCGGCGTCCGGAACACCGCGAACACCGTAAATAGCCAGAGTATGCGCATCACGCACGCGCCGGCGATCGAGATGACCATCGGCCGCACCGAGTCCCCCATGCCGCGCAAAACGCCGATCAGCACCTCCATCAGGCCGCACAGGAAGTACGGCAGGCACATGATCCGCATGCGCGCCTGCCCGTACGCGATCACGCCCGCGATGATCTCCGGCGCGCCCTCGGGGTTGATGAAGATCGACAGAAGCGGCGCGGAGAACGCGACCGAGAGCGCGCCGAGCGTCGCGCCCGCGACCGTCGAGGTGGCGAGGCACACGCCGAGCACCTTGCCGATGCGCTCGTAGCGCCGCGCGCCGAAGTTCTGCGCGGTGAACGAAAGCGCCGTCGAGTACACCGAGTTCATGCTGACGTAGACGAAGTTCTCGAGGTTCGCGGCCGCGGCGCTGCCGGCGACGGCGACCGCGCCGAAGGAATTGACCGCCGACTGCACCAGCACGTTCGAGATCGAGAACACCGTCGCCTGCAGCCCCACGGGCAGGCCGACGCGCGCGATTTCGAGCGCCTTGTCCTTTTTTATGCGGAGCTCCTCCAGGTGCAGCCGGATGCTCCCGTGCGCGTGCATCAGGTTCAAGACGATCAGCGCCGCGGAGACGTACTGCGGGATGATCGTCGCGACGGCGACCCCGGCGACGCCCATCCGGAACGCGACGATGAACACGAAGTTCAAAAGGACGTTCACGACGCCGGCGATCAGCAGGTAATAGAGCGGGCGCTTCGTGTCTCCCACCGCGCGCAGCACGCTCGAGCCGAAGTTGAACAGCATGTTCGCGGGCATGCCCAGAAAGTAAACGCGCATGTAGAGCGCCGCGCCGTCGAGCACCGCGCCCTCGGGCGTGCCCATCATGACGAGCAGAGCGCGCGCCGCCACGACGCCGAATACGGCCATCACGACGCCGAGCACGACGCTCATCGCGACGGACGTGTGCACGGTCTCCTTGATGTCTATGTGGCTGCCCGCGCCGTAGTGCTGCGCGACCAGGATGCTCGTGCCGACCGAAAAGCCGAGGAACAGGTTGATGATGAGGTTTGTCATCGACGTCGTCGCGCCGACCGCGGCGACCGCGTCCGTGCTCTCGAAGCGGCCGACGACGACGAGGCCGGTCATGTTGAATACCAGCTGCAACACCGCCGAGAGGATCAGCGGAGCGGAAAAGCGGAGGACGTTCGAGAGGATCGGCCCTCCCACCATGTCGACTTCATGCCTGGTGCGGTGAAAGAACATCTTCATGACCCCCGAAAGACATTTGCAATCCTACCGGTACTTCGACGCCGCTTGCCGAAGATATGTTCTCCGGCGCGCGGCGGCAAAAAATAGCATCACGCCGGGAAGCGCCGCAGCCGCGCCCAGTACCCCCAGAACAGGATCAGGTCCGCCCCGAACCACGCGAGTATCTCGCCGACGAACACGGCCTCGAAGCCGATCACCGCCGGGAGGAGGAGCGCCGCGCCGACGCGCATCACGAGCTCCGCGAAGCCGGAGAGCATCGGAGTCAGCGTGTCCCCCAGCCCCTGCAGAGACGAGCGGTACACGTGCAGGAGGTAGAGCACCGGCAAAAACGAGCTCATGAGCCGGAGGTAGTTGAGCGCGTAGCCGAGCGCCTGCGAAGCCTCCGCGTCCCCGGAGCCGATGAAGAGCGAGAGCACGTTCCGCCCGAACAGCAGCATGATCCCCCCGATGACCGCGGCGGCCAGAGCGCCCGCGAGCGCCGACGCGCGCACGCCGCGGCGTATGCGGTCGAACGCGCCCGCGCCGCGGTTCTGGCCGACGTAGGCCGTCAGCGCGTGGCCGAGCGAGATCGCCGCGGGCTCGACGACGCCGTAGAGCTTGTTGGTCGCCGTGAACCCGGCGACGAAGATCACGTCGAAGCCGTTGATCACGCGCTGCACGATCATGCTGCCGACGCCGATGACCGTGCTCTGCAGCGCGATCGGAAGCCCGAGCCCGAGCAGCTTCGCCATCAGCCGCGCGTCCGGGGCGAGGTCCCTCCGCGAGAGCTTCAAGACGCCCGAGCGCTTGAGTTTCCGGAGGCAGAAGCCCGCCGCGCACGCCTGCGCGACGACCGTCGCGAGCGCCGCGCCCTCGACGCCCATGCGGAACGCCAGGATGAACAGAAGATCGAGCGCGACGTTGACCGCGGCGGCCGAGAACATCGCCCTCAGCGGCGTCTTTCCGTCGCCGACCGCGCGCAAAAGCGCCGCGAACAGGTTGTAGGCCATCGCCGCCGGAGCGCCGAGAAACGCCACTTGAAGATACGCGCGCGAGGCCCCGACGATGTCCGCCGGCGTATTCATCAAATTAAGCACCGGCGCGATCAGTGAAACGCCGACCGCCATCAGCGCGGCCGCGCTCATGATTGCCAGCGAGCAGGAGTTTCCGATGGTCTTTTTCATGCCCTCGAAGTCGCACGCGCCGTACTGGTGCGCGATGCGGATCGAGAAGCCCTGCGCGAGCCCCTGTATGAACGAGAGCATCGCCCAGTTGAACGCGTCCACCGCGCCCAGCGTCGCGAGCGCCCGAAGCCCCAGGATGTTCCCCACGACGGCCATGTTCGCGACCGTGTAGACCTGTTGGCAGGCGTTTCCGAGCACCAGCGGAAGCGAGAGCGACAGTATCTGCCTGAGCGGGCGTCCCCGGGTCATGTTTCGACCGATGATATGCATGGTTCCCCCGAAAAAAGCGCGCCCGCGTGTGATGCACGGACGCGCGTGTTGCCCCGGTGGTCTACTTGCCCCAGCGCGGATTGTCGATGACCGCGGGCTTTCCGTCGCGCTCGACCATGAGCTTGCGGAAGCCCTTCGTCTCGATGGTGCCGTAGTCGTGCCCCGCGTCGGCGCGGAACGCGTAGAAGGTCACGAGCGGCTCGCTCGTCCCGACGCAGACGCTGCGGTGCGCGTAGCGCTTGGGCACGTAGACCGCGTTGCCGGCGGTCAATTCGTGCGCGTTCCAGTCCCCCTCGGCGTTCTCGCAGAGCATGTAGCCGTGGCCGCTCAGGCAATAGTACACCTCGGCGGTGTCGACGATCGTGTGGAAGTGGCCGCGGGTCATGTGGTATTCGTCGCCGACCTTGCCGGGGTAGACGATGCTGCACCCGAAGCACATGTCGCCGGCGAGCTCCGGCGCGGGCATCGAGTGGAACTCGTAGACCAGCGGATTGCCGCCCTCGATCAGCGCCTTTTCAGCCTCGGCGTCCAGATACATCCCCCGCATGTCGGACACGTAGCGCTTGCCGGTCTCGAGGTCCGGGGAAAAGCCGGTTTCCTTGTCAAACGCCATCCTGAATCCGCGCTCAAAATCAAACAGTTTTCCGCTGATGTTGAAATCCATATGTCCTCTCCTTTGCCGAAGTCCCCTTCTTCCTGCATTATAGGGGCCAAAAACACAATTGTCAAGCGAAGGACATGTCAAAATCGCTTGTACAACGGTGAACTCAATGTTATAATGTCGGTATAAATAGATTTGAGGTGGAAATGTGGCATGAATTCCCGACAGAGAGGGCTTCTGACCCTCGCGGCGTGCTTCGCCGCGGTATTCCTCGCCCCGGTCAACTCCTCGCACGGCGCACTGCTCAGCGGCATGATCGCCCGCTTCAACCTGTCCGACTTCCAGCAGGGATATCCGAACTCGGCGCAGAACATCGGCTGCCTGGTCGCGATGTTCACGTCGCTTTGGGTGATCGGGCGCCTCAGCAAGCAAAAGCTGCTGACGGGCTCGATCGCTCTGATGGCCCTGCTGATGCTGCCGCTCTCGCTTCTGCCGTCGTTTCCGGTGTACCTGGGGCTGTACGCCTTGGTCGGCGCGGCGTTCGCCTACATCGACGCGATCGCGTCCTCGATGATCGCGGACCTGTACCCCGGCGAGAAGGCGTCCCGGATGATGT
>JAAYZL010000489.1 GCA_012514855.1 Clostridiales bacterium | reverse complement strand
CCGGTTGATCGAGAACTTGAGATAGAATCGCCCGCCATCCTCCCACTGAAACGTCTGATACGGAAACGCGCGGTAGTCAAAGTTGCGGCGCGGCAGCAGCTCGCCGATCAGAAAGCACAGAAGGCCCATCACCAGACAGATGACGCCGAATCGCAGCACCAACCCGAAAAAGGCGGGAATCTTCAGCAAAAACCGTACGAGCATTCAAACACTCCTCCGGAGCTATTATAGCAAGCCCCCCGTCGGATTTCAACCGTTATTTTGCACCTCCCGGCGTTGCGTTGAAAAACTTCGCTTTTACAACGCGCGGGCCGGCCGCCTAAAATTCTCGCGAACTTTCGTGCGGCGACCGGAGCGGGTATGCATTTTTCTCCGCCCCAGCTCCAATGCATTCACGGACGCGAGGCGTCCGGGAACTGCACACCGCAAATGGCATTTGCGGGTGCAGCCCGGCGGCGCAGAGCGCAGACGGGTGCTGTCCGAAAAATGCGCGAAATCGACGTACATGCCGTCGATTTCGATTTTACAGGCGGTTCTGCATGACTCATGCGGGCGGCCGCTTTGCGCGCGGCCGCCCGTGTCTTTAGACTTCCCACTTTCCGAGCCATTTTGAAAATTGCAGGTACACCTCGTCGAAGCGCGCGGCCAGGTTCTCCGCGTCGCTCAGCACATACTTGTCGAGCGCTTCGTCGTACGCGTAATGCCCCGCGGCCAGCTCCCCGCGCGCGTACCGTTCCAGCGCCCGCGCCTCTTCGAGAACCTCCGTCAGATCCTGAAGCTCCGTCGCGCTGATCGCCCCGACGCGCGCGATCAGCCCCGGAAAATAGCCGTCCGCCGCCTTGTCCGCGAACCCGTAGGGCCCGGCGTCCTTGAGCTGGTTCTCCGCGTCGCCGGGGTACAGATACCAGAATTCCTCGATCCCGTCCTCGAGCGCCGTGCTCCCCTGGTACTCGGTCCACTGGCAGACGAAGTGGACGTAGTCGAACATCTGGTAGATCTCCCCGACGACGCCGTCGGAGGCGATCGACTGCCAGAGCGCGTATTGCTCGGACACCTCGCCGAGGTCGATCACCTCGAGCTCCGCGTCGACGAGCCGGTAGCCGTATTGGTAGCCGTAGTCGTCGGTGAAATCCCCGACCTCCATCGTGCCGGTCGCGCGCACGGCCTGCTCGGTGTACGGAAATGTCCGCCCGCGCTTCGCGTACACGGCGATCGTGTTCGCGAGTTGGGCCGTATTCGGCACGCAGAACGGACAGTTCTGGTACGGCAGGTTCAAGAGGTACGCGTAGGTTCCGTCGAGCGGCGAGACCGTCGCCATGTAGCCGGTGATCGACACGCGCTTTCCCGCGAGCGACTCGATCGTCCTTACGTCCACCGAGTCGGCGAAGCGCAGCCGGGTCGCCTCCGTCTCGCCTCCGCAGCCCGAAAGCGCGAGGCTCAGCGCCATGAGCAGCAAGAGGATTCTCCGCTTTTCCATGTTCCCTCCTATTCCAGCCCGTCCCTTCGCGCCATCCTCTGGGAGAGCGCGGCGGTCGGCAGCACGCCGAGCGCGAGCACGCCGAAAAGAATCCCCCACTCCGCCGGGTAGACCGCTCCCGCGTTCAGCACGATGCCCATCGACGACGCGAACCCGGAGAGCACCTGTATGCACAGCCGCGAGCCGACGAGCGACAGTATCGCCGCGAGCGCGCCGACCAAAAAGTTCTCCAGGAGAAAAAGCCGCGCGATCGTCCGCATGCGCACGCCGATCAGCCGCATCAGCGCGATCTCCCTGCGCGCGTCGTAGAGCCCGAGCATCGTGACCACGGCGACGACGAAGATGTTCATGACCAGAATGATCGCCGACAGGATGTAGACGATCCTGGCGCTCAGGTCGACGTTTTCGAGCACCTCGCGCAAGACCGTCGCCGGGTTGATCGCGATGAGCGACGCGTCGGACGCGCAGTCCTCCATCAGCCGGAAGTAGTCGTTGAAGCCCCTCGTGCGCACGAGCACCGCGCAGACCTCGCGCTCCCCGTGGCCGTGCTCCTCCTCTTCCCCGCGCTCTTCTTCCCCTTCGTGCCCGTGCACCGCCCATACGGTCTCGACGCCGGTAAACACCGCGTTGTCGTAGGCCGTGTGCGTCGTCTTTAGAATCCCGACGACCCTGAGCGGGCTCGCCGCGTGCTCGGCGCCGTGCTCGGCGAGGCCGTGCGAGGTCACGATCTCGTCGCCGATCTTGAGCCCGTACCGCGACGCGACTTGCGCGCCCAGCACGGCCTCGAAGGTCGCGCCGAACATCTCTCCCGCGCGGAGGGGCTTCCCGTCGAGCAGCTTCGCCGTGGCGCCGATGATGCGCGCGCCGTTGAAGCTGTCGCCCATCGCGAACGGCACGGCCTCCGCGACGCGCGGGTCCTGTTCTAGCCGCTCGACGACCTCGTAGGGAATCGTGCCGAGCGGCGAATCCGTGAAGAACATCGTGTTCATCGCGAGCTGCGTCGCGCTCCCCGGGGGGCCTACGATCAGGTCGTAATAACCCGCGGTGCGGACGATGCCGCCGCGCACCTGGTTGGATACGTTCAATGCCAGCAGCGCGACGCTGGCGGACAGCACGATCGACAGCGCGATCAACGCGAGCTTTCCCCTCTTGGTGGCCATGTGCCGGAGCGCGAATCTAAGCATCGTCGTCCACCTCCGCCCGCGCGATTTCGTTCATGTCGAGCACGCGGTCGAACAGCCCCGCGAGCCGGTCGTCGTGCGTGACGGCGATCAGCGTGCGGCCGCGCGACACCTCGAGCAGCTTCTCGACGATCTGTCTGCCGATCTCGTAGTTCAGGTTTCCGGTCGGCTCGTCGGCGAGTATCACCTCCGGCCGCTTGACGAGCGCCCGCGCGATCGCGACGCGCTGCTTCTCTCCGCCCGAGAGCTTTCTCACCCTGCGCCTTTTCAGCGGCAAAATGCCGAGTTCGCCGAGCACCGCGTCCATCCCGGAGACGTCGACGCGCTCCAATTTCAGCACGCGCAGGTTGTCCTCGACGGTCATGTCCTCGAGGAGCTTGAAGTCCTGATAGATGAAGCCGATGTTGCGGATGCGATAGTCGTCCTTTTCGCGCTGCGGGGCGGCGGCCATATTTCGGCCGTCGATGAGCACCTCGCCCGCCGTCGGCGTCAGCACGCCCGCGATCGCGTTGAGCAGCGTCGTCTTGCCGCAGCCGGACGCGCCGAGCAGCGCGCAGCTCCCAGTTCCAAACGTCAAATCCCCGTATGTGATGCGCGCCTCCCCGCGGAAGCGCACGGTCAGCCCCTTGGTGGCAATCATGGATATTTCCTCCCGAAAAATCAGATAGAGATGCCCGAAACAGGCCGTCGGCGCGCGCCGAGGGCCGGGCATATTGCGTTATCTGAAGGAAGCGCTCAATTGTTCAGGCGAACCCCGCGCTCGACCGGAGAGAGAATGGAGACGCAAATGCCGCGCTTGAAAAAGCGGACGCGCGCGGCGACAAGGAGGCTCCACAAAGGCGCAATAGCGAGCGGCGCGGCGAACAGGCGGCGCAGGAAATCAAACCCCTCCGCGAGCACGCGGCAGGAAAAGCAGTGCTCCCGCCCGCAGGAGAGCGGCTGGTGCGACGCGGACAGTATCGCGGGCGCGACGAACGACAGCGCGACGACCGCCGTCGCCATGAGCAGAAGCCCGCGCGCGAAGCGCCTGCGCATCGGAACCGCCTCCCCTCTTCCGTGCATGGGTGTATTATATCACTCCGCGTCAAGGCTTTCAACCGATATCCCTACTATGAAATCGGACAATATGACGGCGGAATAGAAAAGGCCGGCCCCCCGGCCGGCCCTGAAAAGGTTCTTTTTCAAAGCAGCTTGCTCAAAAACTCCTTCGTCCTCGGGTTTTTGGGATTCCCGAACAGCTCCGCCGGGGTGTTCTCCTCCATGACGACGCCCTCGTCCATGAACAGCACGCGGTCGCCGACCTCGCGCGCGAAGCCCATCTCGTGGGTTACGACGACCATCGTCATGCCGGCCTTCGCGAGCGCCTTCATGACGTCGAGCACCTCGCCGACCATCTCCGGGTCGAGCGCGGAGGTCGGCTCGTCGAACAGCATGACCTCGGGGTCCATCATCAGCGCGCGCACGATGGCGATGCGCTGCTTCTGGCCGCCGGAGAGCTGGTTCGGGTACGCGCCCGCGCGGCCTTCGAGGTTCACGCGCTGCAGAAGCTGCGTCGCGCGCTCCTCGGCGTCCTTCTGCGACATGTGCTTGAGCTTTCTCGGCGCGAGCGTCAGGTTCTGCATGACCGTCATGTTCGGAAAGAGGTTGAAGAGCTGGAACACCATGCCCATCTTCTGGCGGTGGGCGTTTATATTGACCTTCTTGTCGGTGATG